>NZ_WHJF01000069.1:0-36474 GCF_011682185.1 Massilia genomosp. 1 | reverse complement strand
CGAGGTCCATGGCGAACGCCATTCAGGCACCGGGAAAATCCTGCCCGAACAGCCATTGCCAACGGCGACGAGCGCCATCGGCATCGATGTCGGCATCGCCCGCTTCGCCACGATGAGCGACGGCAGCGTCGTCGCACCACTCAACAGTTTCAAGAAGCACCAACAGAACCTTGCCCGCTACCAGCGGCGCATGAGCCGCAAGGTCAAGTTCAGCAGCAATTGGAAGAAGGCGAAAGCCCGCGTCCAGAAGATTCACATCGGCATCGCCAACGCCCGCAAGGACTTCCTGCACAAGACCACAACGACGATCAGCAAAAACCACGCGCTCGTCTGCATTGAGGATTTGCAGGTACGGAACATGTCCAGGTCTTCCAAAGGTACTGTCGAACAACCGGGCAAGAAGGTCAGCCAGAAGTCGGGCCTGAACCGGGCTATCCTCGATCAGGGATGGGGCGAGTTTCGCCGCCAGCCTGGCTATAAGCTTGGGTGGAACGGCGGCATGTTGCTGGCCGTGCCAGCGCAGCACACCAGCCAGACGTGCCCGGCTTGCGGCCACGTCTCAAAAGACAATCGGCAGACTCAGGCGTCGTTTCTGTGCGTCGATTGTGGCTACGAAAATCACGCCGATGTGGTCGGCGCGATGAATGTTTTAGCGCGAGGACATCGCGTCTTAGCCTGTGGAGAGTCGGCGCAGTCAGGCCGCTCGATGAAGCAGGAACCCACCGAAGCGACCCGTAGATCATCACGCGGCGCCGTAGGAATCCCCTTCCATTAGGGAGGGGTGGATGTCAACCGTATCAAATTGCGCGGGCATGGAGGTCAATCTACGTCAGATACATAAATAGAGATGAACTGGCGCAGAAGTTGAAAGTCTAACTTTTTACAGTCGAATTCGCGCATCAGATAACGGGACCGCGTTAACCACGATGTCGGTTCCCTGATGGTCCTCGCCAAGCAGTGTTGTATGTCCGGCAGGATCGACCTGGCGCCGTTGCCCACGCTAAGTTACGGGCAACGGTACTCATTGACGTGACCGAGGAGTAAACAATGAAACCATTCACAAGCGCACCAAAAATCATCTTGACCGCGGCGCTGCTGGCGTCGATGCTCGTTGCCTGCAAGCGCAATGACACCCCCGCCACAGGCACCGGCGACACCAGCACGGCCACCACGCCGGGCACCACCTCCGGGACCAGCGGTACCGGCGGCACGACCGGCACCGGCACCGGCACAGGCACCAGCGGCACCACGGGCGATACCGGCACCGGCACGTCAGGCACGGGCACGGGCGATACCGGCATGGGCACATCGGGTACCGGCACATCGGGTACCGGCACATCGGGGGCAGGGACCTCGGGCACCAGCGGAACGTCCGGCACCAGCGGAACAGGTACGAGCGGAACGGGTACGAGCGGCACGGGCAGCACCGATACCGCTACGCCACCGGACAAGGACAAGCGCTAAACGATCGCAATAGCGATCAGCGCCGGCGCATCGTCAGCGATGCGCCGGCGCTCGCTTGCTTACGCCCCCTTGTCGAGCGACACCACGCGCGGCGCCGCCACCGTGCGGCGGCCGGTCACCAAACGCACCAGCCACATGAGCACGCGGTAGATGAAGCGGATGAAGGTGAGGAACAAAATCACCTCGATGAAGGTCATCAGGAACCCCAGCAGCGGGCCGAAACGCGCCGAACGGCGGTGGAACTTGAGGCCCATGCTGTCGACCTTGATTTCGATGCTGTCGTAGAAAGTCGGCACCACCAGCAAGGTCAGAATGGTCGAGGTAATTGTGCCGCCGATAATCGCAATGGCCAGCGGACGATAAAACTCGCCGCCCTCGCCCAGCCCCAGCGCCACCGGGAACATGCCGGCGATCAGCGCGAAGGTGGTCATCAGGATCGGACGCAGGCGTGCGCGCCCCGCTTCCATCAGCGAATCCTCGCGGCTGTGGCCTTCACGCTCGCGCGCGCGGGCCGCATCGAGCAGCAGGATCGCATTCTTCGCCACCAGGCCCATCAACATGATGATGCCGATGAAGCTCATCAGATTGAGCGTGTTGTGGGTCAACAGCAGCGCCACCACCACGCCGATCAAGGACAGCGGCAAGGACAGCATCACCGCCAGCGGCGCGGTAAACGAGCCGAACTGCATCACCAGGATCAGGTACATCAGCCCGATGCCCGACACCAGCGCGATGCCCATTTCGGTAAACAACTCGTTCTGGTCCTGGCCGGCGCCGCCCAGTTCACGGCCGTAGCCCGGCGGGTAGTCGAAGGTATCGGCCAGTTTCATGGCGTCGCCGGTGACTTCGCCGTTCGAGCGGCCCTGCGCATTGGCCGACACCGAAATGGTGCGCTTGCCGTTCTTGTGCGAAATGCCGGACGGTCCCTTGCCCATGGTAATGGTGGCGATCTGGTCGAGCGGCACCATCTGGTTGGTGCCGGTCACGGCGATCGGCAAGCGTTCGATATTGTCGGCGCTGACCCGGTCGTCGGGATGCAGGCGCACCGCGACGTCGCGCGTTTCGCCGGTCGGGTCGACCCAGTCGCCCACTTCGACGCCGGCAAACGCCACCCGCAGCGATTGCGCCGCGTCGTTGACCGAAATGCCCATCGAATTGGCCAGGCCGCGATTGAGTTCGATCTGCAATTCGTTTTTCGGGTCCTGTTCGGACAAGCCGACATCGATCGCACCCGGCACTTTGCGCAACTGTTCCATATAGGCGTTGGCAATATCGAGCAGCTTGCGCGAGTCCGGTCCGGTGAACTGGATCTGGATCGGCTTGTTGGCACCATTGTTCATATCGTCGAGCACCACGTACTCGGCGCCCACCAGCTGGCTGATCTTGGCGCGCAGCTCGACCGCGATTTCCTTGGCGCTGCGCGAGCGCGTGACGCGCTTGCCGATATCGACATACACCTTGCCGCCGCCGGTGTTAATGAAGGCGTTGGTATCCTTGGTTTCCTTGATCGAGCGCGCCAGTTCGGCCGCCTTTTCCAGCTTGGCGCGCGCATACTCCACGCTCGACGAGGCCGGCGTGCGCACATCGATCAGCAACTGGCCGTAGTCGGCCGCCGGCAGGAAGCTGGTGCCGCCCTTGGTGCCCTGCAGGTACAGCGCACCGGCGAAGGTGGCCACGGCGATCAGGGTCATCCAGATGCGGTGATGCAAGGCCCAGGCGATCACGTTGCCGTAGCGGTCGGCCTGGCGGTCGAACCACTCGTTAAAGTGATGCAGCACCAGGGACACGCCTTTTTTCGGCGCCGTGTGGTGATCCGGCGGGTCGCCCCAGTAAGCCGACAGCATCGGGTCGAGCGTGAAGGAAATGACCAGGCTGACCAGCACCGAGCAGGTGACCGTCAGCGCGAACGGACGGAACCATTCACCGGAGACGCCCGGCATGAAGGCCACCGGAATGAACACGGCGATGATCGAGAAGGTGGTCGAGGCCACCGCCATGCCGATCTCGGCGGTCCCTTCCAGGGCGGCCTTGCGGCGGTCGGAGCCGCGCTGCATGTGACGCACGATGTTTTCGCGCACCACGATCGCATCGTCGATCAGCACGCCGATGGCCAGCGACAGCCCGAGCAGGGTCATGAAGTTGAGCGTGAAGCCGCACAGCCAGACCGCGATGAACGAGGCGATCACCGAGGTCGGCAAGGACAGCGCCGTGATCAGGGTCGAGCGCCACGAGTTCAGGAAGGCGTAGACCACGAAAATGGTCAGCACGGCGCCGAACATGAGCGATTCGATCACATTGTTCAGGCTGCGCTGGGCTTCATCGCCGCCATCGCGCGTGATTTCAAGCATGGTGCCTTTCGGCAGTTCCTTTTCCAGTTCCTTGATCAGCAGCTTGGCCTTCTTGGCCACGCTGACGGTACTGGCGTCGCGCGAGCGGGTCAGGGTGATGCCGACGTTCGGCTTGCCGCTGCGGATGCTCAGGTTGTTCACTTCGGCAAAGCCGTCGCGGATTTCGGCCACCTGGGCCAGGCGCACCACTTCCTCGCCGCGGCGCTTGACCACGATCTGCTGGAATTCCTCGGGCGACTCGATGCGGCCCACCAGGCGGATGCTTTTCTCATCGTACTGGCCGCGAATCTTGCCGACCGGCGCGTTGGTGTTTTGCGTGCGCAAGGCGTTCACCACGTCGGACACGGCAACATTGTATTCGCGCAGCTTTTCGGCGCGCAGCAGCACCGACAGTTCGCGCCGCAGCGCCCCGCTGACGTTGACCGTGGCCACGCCATCGATGCCGCGGAAGCGGTCGGCCAGCACATCCTCGGCCAGGCGCGAGATGTCGGCGTGGGTCTGGCTGGTGGATGACAGCGCCAGGTTCAGGATCGGCTGCGTGGCCGGGTCGAGCCGTTGCAGGATCGGTTCGCGCATCTCGGTCGGCAACTTGTAGCGCACGGTGGCGATGGCGTTGCGGACCTCGTCGGAGGCTTCGATCAGGTTCTTGTCGAAGTTAAATTCCAGCCAGAACTGGGCATTGCCCTCGACCGCATTGGCATGCACATCGGTCACGCCGGAAATGCTGAGCAGCGACTTTTCGATGCGGTTGATCACTTCGCGCTCGACCGTGTCGGGCGAGGCGCCCGGATACGGAATATTGATCTGCAACACCGGCACTTCGACGTCCGGATTCTGGTTGACGCGCAGCTTGCCCAAGGCGATCAAGCCCATGCACATCAGGGCGATGATCATGACAATTGTCGCGATCGGCCGCTTGATACTGAAATCGGAAAGGAACATGGCTTATTTCCCCTGTACGACGGGTGCGGCGGCGGCGACCTTGCCCGGCGCGAGCTGGACAGCCTGGCCTTCCTTGAACGACGAACTCGGATTGCGCATGACGATGTCGCCGGCGGCCAGGCCTTGCTTGACCTCATAATTGCCGGTGCGCGTGTCGCGCGGGCCGATCGCCAGGTCGACCTTGCCGATGGTCTTGTCTTTCAGGCGCCAGACGTAGGCCTTGTCGCCGGCCTTGACCAGCGCGCCTTCGGGCAGCATCAGCGCGGCCTTGGTTTCGGCCTCGATGCGCCCTTCCCCGTACAGGCCGGACACCTTCGGCACCGCCGAGCCGGGCGCAAAGGCGACCAGCACCTCGACCTGGCGCGTGACTTCGTTGGCGGCCGGATCGACCCGTTTCACGACGCCGCGAAACTCTTCGCCGGTGTAACCATTGATGCGAAAACTGACCGGCTGGCCGACCTTGACCGCGCTGATACGGTCGGCCGAGACCCTTCCCTCGAAGCGCATGCTGGACGGATCTATCACTTTCAGCAATTCCTTGCCGATCGAAGCGGTGTCGCCGGCCGACACCTTGCGTTCGCTGACCACGCCGTCGAACGGCGCGCGCACCACGGTGCGGGCCAGTTGCTGGCGCGCCAGCGCGGCGCGCGACTTGGCGGCCGACACTTCGCTCAGGGCATTATTGCGCCGCACTTCGGCGTCATCCATGGCCTGGGCCGAGGTCATGCCCGAGGCGCGCAGGGTTTTCATGCGTTCGAGCTGGCGTTCGGCCTGGTCGAGCGCCTGGGCGGCGGCGCGCGCCGACTGCTCGGCCGAGCTGAGGCTGTCGCGGATGGCGGTTTCGTCGAGCTTGACGAGGACATCGCCGCGCTGGACCAGGTCGCCGTTTTCCTTGAGCACCTGCAAGACGACGGCCGAGACTTCGGCGCGCAGGTCGGCCTTGCGTTCGGGCTGGACGGAGCCGGTCACGACCGGGCCGGAGGCCAGCGAATTCGAGGAAATGGTGAGCAAGTCTTCCGGAGCGACCAGCAGCTGAACGGGCTTGGCGTCCTTGCCGTCCTTGGCGGGGTCTTTCTCGCCTTTGCCGCAGGCGGAAAGCGCCGTGGCGATGGCGAGGACGAGCAGTGTTTTGCGCAGCATGGGATTCTCCGGGATCAAATCGGTCAGACGTCTGTAATCAGAATGAAAACAACCAGCCGCAAAGTATCCTTGAGACGGGTAGGGACGTCAATTAGCGATCTATCAACCTGGCCGATTCGATGGCTGAACTGCGGATTTGCGCGACTGAACTGCAAAGTTGCCGTGGTGAACGGTACTTTAGCCTTGTCCCCGGGCATGCCGGGAACGCGGGCAAACGATCAAAAACGCTCGAACAAATGAAAAATCGCGAACCCCATGCCGATGCCGGTGCAAATTCCGCCCGTGATTTCGACCAGCGTATGGCCCATGCGTTCGCGCAGATGGGTGTGATCGGCGGCGCTGCCGGCCAGGCGGTTGATTGCGGCGGCCTGGCGCCCCACGTGCTGGCGCAGGCTGTTGGCATCGATCATCACAATAAACGCCAGGGTGACCGCCACGCCGAACGCCGGACTGTCCATTCCTTCGCGCAAGGCGATCAGGGTCGCCATGCTGGTCACCACCGAACTATGGTTGCTGGGGAAACCGCCATTGCCGACCAGATTGAACGCCCAGCGCCGCTGCCGCGCGCTATTGATCAGAAATTTGATGGGTCCCACCACCAGCCAGGTCAGTACGGGCGTGATGAGATAGCTGATGTCCATGCGGGTGTCCTTGTCGTCGATGAAGTGCAAAATTGCTGCGTAATCGGCAATTATCGCAGATCGCTCCCGGCCACAGGCGCCTTCCATCACCCGCGTCACGGTGCGCGCGCATGGCAAAGGCGGGCAAAACGGGTGGTACACGCGCGCATTTGACCGCTCATCGGGCAGGAAAACCTATTAGAATGACATCACAACGCCGCCCGCCGGCACCCGCCAATTTGATCGAAGTTTTCCATAGGAATTAACGCATGCGCCATTTCAGACTCTCTTTCCTTGTCACCTTCGTTCTCCTGGTCGCTGCGGGCTGGTGGGGCTACACGCGCAGCGGCCTGCCCGGCCTGCTCAACGCGCTGTGGATCGCCGCCGTGCTGGGCGTGCTGGAAGTGTCGCTCTCGTTCGACAACGCGGTGGTCAACGCCTCCGTGCTGCGCCACTGGAACGACTTCTGGCGCAAGCTGTTCCTGACGGTCGGCATCCTGGTGGCCGTGTTCGGCATGCGACTCCTGTTTCCGCTGGTGATCGTCTCGGTCGCCACCGGGCTCGGCCTGCTGGACGTGTGGACCATGGCGATCAACACCCCGGACGAATATTCACGCCACCTGACCGACAACCACGCCGAAGTGGCCGCGTTCGGCGGCGCCTTCCTGCTGCTGGTCTTCCTCAACTTCTTGTTCGACGAAGAGAAGGAACTTCACTGGCTCGGATGGATCGAAGAGAAGGTAGGCACCTACGGCAGCGAGAGCCTGGCGGTCATGCTGACCTTGTGCGCCTCGTTCGGGGCCATGTACCTGGTGCCGGAAGCGCGCAAGCTGAGCGTGCTCATCGCCGGCGTGACGGGCGTGGTCATTTACGTGGGTGTGAACTGGATCAGTTCCCTGCTGGAGGAAGAAGAAGCCGACCCTAGCATCGGCCAAATGGTGTCGCGCGGCAGTATCGGCGGTTTTTTGTACCTGGAAGTGCTCGATGCCTCGTTCAGTTTCGACGGCGTGATTGGTGCGTTTGCCATCACCAATGATGTGGTCATCATCATGCTGGGCCTGGCGATTGGCGCCATGTTCGTGCGTTCGATGACCGTATTCCTGGTCGACAAAGGCACCTTGCAGGAATTTGTTTATCTGGAACACGGCGCGCACTACGCCATCGGCATCCTGGCCTTGATCATGTTCGCCAGCGTGCGTTATCACATTCCGGAGTGGTTCACGGGGCTGTCGGGCGTGGCCTTCATCCTGGTGTCGTTGTGGTCGTCGCTGCGCTACAAGAAGCAGCAGGAGGCACTGGGGGTGGCTTGACGGGATGGCAGGCGGACAGCGCGACGCGGCCCATTGCGATGTGATGCAAATGGCCTTGCTCGTCGTTTCCACCCCTGCCATGTCGGATAAAAGCCTACCGCCTGGCGGTGATTTTAGCGCTATGAGACAGCCTCCAGCGCGGGAACGGGCATGTCATGCATGCGCGCCCGCGTAGCGATCTACAATTTTTCGAGCTGCTGCTTCACATACGCGGCGCCCGCACTGGCCGGCGCCAGCGCCATGAAAGTCTGGTAAGCCAGCTTGGCCTTGGCCGCATCGCCGGCCTGGAGATGCGCGTCGCCCAGGTTGCGGTAAGCCACCGCGCGCGAGGGGTCCATCTTCACGGTATTGTCGAACCAGCGCGCCGCTTCGGCGAATTTGCCCTGCTTGTAATACACGAAACCGAGGTTATTGGCCGCCAGCGCGAAGTCGGCGCGCAGTTTCAGGGCCTCGGTAAACTCCGCCTCGGCCGCCGCGTACTGCTTCTCCTTAAACAATTGCAAGCCGCGGTCATTGGCGCGCTGGGCCAGCTGGCGTGCCGACGACGGCACCGCCAGCGGCGTGACCAGCTTCTGCTCCTTGCCCTGCAAGTCCTTGACCGCGACCGGCGCCGTCGGCGGCGTGACACCAGGCTTGTCCTCCATCTTGGGCGCATCCGGGCGCACCGCGTCGAGCTTGGCGTTGAGGGCAATGGCCTCGGTCGACAACTGCGCCGTCTGCGGATTCAAAAATTCCGCCTCGACCGGCAGCTCGAACACAAAGTCGCCGCCCTCCGATCCCGGCAGGCTGCCGAAGGCCGGCGTCTGGTTCGACACGCCCGCCACCGCCGGCGCCACATAGGCGGCCAGCTCGGTGGCGGTGATCAAGCCGTCGCCATTCAGGTCGCCCTTGCCCGCCAGTGCCTGCAGTAAGGTCCAGGTGAACACCGAATGGCCGTTCGGCCCGCCGTCCGACACCAGCTGGTCGGCGCCGCCGGCGGTCAGCATCTGGCGCCCGATGCGGCGCGCGTTGTCGCGCAAAAAGGCGCCGCCCCCGCCGCCGCGCGTCAGGCCCAGGCCGCTGTAGCAGGCATCCATCACGAACAGCGCATGCTTGGCGGTCAAGCTTTCGGCGATATTCTGGATTTCGCTCATCGGAATCGCATCGGTGGCGAACTGGGCAGGATCGGAATCGTAAGGCACGATGTAGCCGAGGTCGCGTCCCGAACTGAGCTGGCGGGTGGCGCCATGGCCGGCGAAAAACACGAAAATCCGGTCGTTTTTCTGCACCCCGCCGTGCGCCAGGCGGTCGTGGAAAGCGCCAAGGATGCCGGCGCGGGTGGCGTCGGCATTATTGAGCGAGACCACGCGCTCGGCCGCGAAGCCGAACTTGCCGATCAACACTTCGCGCACGCCCTGGGCATCGCGCACCGCGTACTGCAGCTTGGGCCACTTGGGATAGCTGTCGATGCCGATCACGATGGCCCAGGAATTGGCGTAGCCGGTGCTCACCGCCACCTTCTCGGCGGGCGCGGCGGCTGTGTTGGCGCTGGTGAAATTGGTCCCATCCCAGCCGGCGAACTGGTAACCCTCGGCGATCAGGCGGTCCAGCACGGCCGGCAGCGCCTTGACCGTGCGCGCGTGGATATCGTGGAACAGGATGATGCCGCGGCCCTCCTTGTCGACCGTGCGCAAGACGCGCTCGGCGATCGAGGCCGGGACCGGATCGGCCCAGTCGAGCGAATCGATATTCCACATCACCGAGCGCAGGTGCGCGCCTTCGAGCGCGTGCATGCCCTCGCTGTTGCGGGCGCCGTAGGGAAAGCGGAACAGCGGCGCGCGGCCGGCGTCGATGGCTTTCAACAGCACGTCGGTGTTGAGGATTTCGGCCTTGAGCTTGTCGCCCGTTTCCTTCGACAACTGCGCGTGCGTGTAACTGTGGTTGGCCAAGGTATAACCGCCCGCCTTGAGCTTGCGGCTGACGGCGGCGCCATCGGACAAGGTCGGCTTGCCGGCGGCATCGACGCTGCCCAGGTTGCGGCCGACGCTGAAGAACACCGCCGGCACCCCGTACTGCTTGAGGATGGCCGCAATTTCTTCGCTGTAGCGCTTGTGCGGGCCATCGTCGAAGGTCAGCACCACGGTTTTCTTGGGCAGGGAATTGCCGAAAATCTCGTTGGGGTCGGCCACGGCCTTGGCCACGGCCTTGGGCTCGGGCGGCAAGGCCGAGGCCGGATACGGCACGACCACGCCCTGCTCCTTGAGGATGGCTGCGCGCGTGAACAGGGTCTTCAGGTAGGCCAGGTAGCTGTCCCAGCGCTCGCGTTTGAGCTCGATGGCGCGCGACTCATAGCGGCCGAAGACCTGGCGGATTTCCTTCTCATAATTGCGTTCGATCTCGGCCAGGGCGTCGAGATCTTCCGACAGGCGCTTGTGGATCTTAATGGCTGGCAAGCTCGAATCTTTCGCCACCTCGGCCAGCAAGCCTTGCAGCAGCTCGCGAAAGGCCAGGCGATCGGCGTCGAACAGGGACTTGTCGGACTCAATAAAGCTGAGCAGGTCGGCGACGGCATCGAAGCGGTTCGGCTGGTTCGACGCCAGCAGCGCGGCCAGGTCGCGTTCGAGCTTCTCCGCGCGTGACTGATTATCGTGAAACAGCGTTTGTCCCACCCGCTGCGCCTGTTCGCGTTCATTGGCGGGCATGGATTTCTCGTCTGCAAGCAGCACGATAATCTTGCGGTAATTAGCCAGCAAGGCATGCAGGTCGGCGGTCAAGGGTGCGCTATCGAGGCGTGGCGCGGCGATGGCGGCGCTCTTGACGGGCGGCGGCGTTGCTGGCGGCGGCGGTGCCGGCTTACGCCCGGCAAACAAAAAGGTCGCCCCGGCCGCGCCCGCGATGGCAAGCGCAGCGGCGATTTTAATGGGAGTGGAAGTCACAAAAGACACACCTGTTGGAAGAAGTCCGTTGATTGTATTGCAAATGCCCACCCCCCACAAAATTCCTCCCCCCCCACCCGCCCAACACCCCGACAACCGGGGTCTGACCGCTGATTAGCAACAATGTTCGCTTCCCAACCGGGGTCAGAGCTTTAACCTGCAATTTTGTAAAATTCGCATAGCCGAAAAACGAGCAACATAGCTGTACTGGGCCAAAGCGCTTGGTTCTGACTGTAAATGGGTCGGATTGCCTAATCAGTTCGCTTAACAATGTTGCGAGTTAAAGCTCTGACCCCGGTTTAAAAAGGAAAAGAAACGAACAAAAATTGCTAGCGTGGTGATCAACACTTCGGGGATGGGGATGAACGCATGGCGCCAGCCAAACGAGCCGTTCAGCCATTCGGGGACGTAGCTGCACAGAACGTCCGCGCCGCCGTCCTCCAGCGCGCGCACGATCCGCTTGCGCGGCAACGCAAGGAACACGACCGTGCGCCCCATGGCGCCAGCCAGCGCTTGTCCGATATCTTTGTGGATGCCTTCGGCCAGCCGGCCGCGCTCGAAGCGCGCCATCGGCATGTCGGTACTGGTGTCGACCAGCACCGATCAGCCCTTGTTCGGCGCGGTCAGCCGCCCGAGCACCTGGTGCGTCATGGTGGCGGAGGTGGACCGCTGCGCCGCGCCAGTGGCGCTTTCGCGCTTTTCGTCGTCGATCGCGTGCCGGGTGACCATCAGGGTGCGCGTGTCGGCCTCCAGGCGGCGCGCTTCGAGCGCAACCAGCTCGCGCCGGGCGTCAGCCATTTCTTTGGTGGTGAGCGCGCTCTTGCGCTGCATGTCGGCTTGCGCCTGCGCGCTCTCGAGCAGCACGCGCTGGGCGTCGCGCTTGTCTTGCGCGGCCAGGGCGGCGATTTCTTGCGCGACCTGGAACTGGCGCGCCATGCTGGCCGCTTCGTGTTCGGCTTCGGCCCGCGTGCGCGCCGACAGGCAGGCCGCTTGTTCGGATGCCAGCCGCGCCGCAATCGCTTGCTCGGCGCGCTGGTCGGCCGCCAGTTGCTGGCGCTGGGTGGCGAGTTTTTGTTCGATCAGCGCCAGCGAGGCACGCTCGGTCTGCACGCTGGCACGCTCGGCTTCGGCGCTGTCGCGCTCAAGTACCAGCGCTTCCTGGGCCAGTGCGAGTTTTTGCTGTTCGGCCTCGGCCCGCACTTGCTGGACCTGGGCGCGCTCGCTGGCCACGCGCGCTTGCGCGGCAAGCGCATCGGCCGCGCGCGTGGCTTGCTCGGTTTCGACCTGGGCCTGCTGCGCCAGCATGCGCGCAGCCTCGGCTTCGGTGCGGCGGGCTTGCTCGGCGCCGCTGGCCGCCGCCGCCTGCTGGCGCTTGGCCGCGAGGGTCTGTTCGGCCAGCATGACGGCGGCGCGTTCGCTGTCGGCCAGCGCGCGTTCGTGCGCCAGGGCCTCGTCGGCCAGCGCCAGTTTTTGCTGTTCGGAGCGGACCCGCTCGCGCTGCGCGTCGGCCAGTCCGGCGGCGGCGCGCGCCTGCGCCACGGCGGCGTCGGCGGCGCCCTGCGCCTGTACGCTGTCGATTTCAGCCTGTTGCACCAGCGCGCGCGTGGCCTCGGCTTCGACCCGCCTGGCTTGCTCGGCGTAGGCGGCGGCGACGGCCATCTGGCGCTGGTCGGCGGCCATCCGCTCGGCCAGCGCCAGGGCCGCCGTTTCGCTCTCGGCGCGGGCGCGTTCGTCGGCCAGCGCTTGCTCGGCCAGGGCCAGTTTTTGCTGTTCGGCGACGGCGCGCGCGCTCTCGGTCTGGGCCAGGTCGATGGCGGCGCGCGCCTGGGCGGCGATGGCGTCGGCGGCCGCTTGCGCCTGGACGCTTTCGATTTCGGCTTGCTGCACCAGGTGACGGGTCGCTTCCGCTTCGCGCCGCCTGGCTTGTTCGGTACACGCCGCCAGCTCGGCCAGTTGGCGCTGCCCGGCGGCGTGTTGTTCAGCCAGCGCCAGCGCGCCGCGCTCGCTCTCGGCGCGGGCGGTTTCCGCTGCCAGGGCGTCGGCGGCCAGCGCCAGCGCTTGTTCGGCCGTGGCAAGGGCTTGCTGTTCGGCTGCGGCACGCGCGCTTTGCGCTTGCGCAAGCTCGTGCGCCACGCGCGCCTGGGCCGCTACCGCGTCGGCGGCGGCCCGCGCCTGGGCGCTGTCGATGCCGGCTTGCTCGGTCAGCACGCGCAGCGCCTCGACTTCGATGCGCTTCGCTTCGGCCAGACGCTGTTCGGCGTCGGCTTTCTGGCGCAGCAGCACGGCCTCGATCTGCTCGGCGTCGGCGCGCGCCTGGGCCACGTCGGCGGCGCGGGTTTCGGCTTCCAGCCGTTCTTGCAGGCTGACCAGCGCGGCTTGCGCGGCGTCGGCGTGGGCTTGTTCGGCCAGCGCCAGCGCGCCCGCTTGGGCGGCTTTGTCGGCGGCCAGCGCGCTGGCGCGGCGCTGCAGGTCGACCTGTTCGGCGATCGCGGCCACGGCAGCCTGCTCGGACGCGTTCTGCGCGGCGGCCAGGTCGGCGGCGGCCTGGGCCAGGCTGGCGCGCTCCTCGGCCAGCGCGCGCGCGCGTTGCTGTTCTTCGGCCTCCATCAGGGCGGCGGCGGTCGCGGCCTGGTCGGCCAGGACGCGTTCGTTCGCTTGCGCGATGGCCAGGGTTTCGGCGTCGACTTTCGCTTGCACCAGTTCGGCGGCGTCGGTTTCGGCCTTGGCGCGCGCCAGGGCCACTTCGCGCAGGCGCTTGTCGACCTCGATCCGCTCTTCGGTCGCAGTGAGGATGCGCGCTTCGGCGTCGCGCCGGGCACACGCGCCGGCGGCGGCCATTTTTTCCAGCCGTTCACGATGCACGGCGGCGTCGCGCAGTTCTTTTTCCGATTGCAGGCGCAGGTGGATCGACTGGGCCGCCACGCGTTCGGACTCGGCCTGGGCAATCGCAATCGCTTCGCGTTCCTGTTCGATGTGGGCCAGGGCGCGCGCTTCTTCCAGCGCGCGCGCTTCGGCTACGGCGCGGGCGAAGGCCGAGGCCAGGGCGATCTGGTCGGCTTTTTCGCGCTGGACGGTCAATTCGAGCGCGTCGGATTCGGCTTCGGCCAGCAGTTCGGCGGTCTGGCGCGCACCCTTGGCCTGGCGTTCGCGTTCGCGCGCCAGGGTGGTGATGCGGGCGTCGGCGTTGGCGATGTGCAGCACTTCTTCCTGGGCGGCGTGGACCGCGGCGACCCGTTCGACCGCTTGCAGGCGCGCCTGCTCGGTCTGGGCCAGCAGCGCTTCGGTGGCGCGCGCGGCTTGTTCGGCCAGCTCGGCTTCGGCGCTGATCTGTTCGGCGGTGCGGCGGCGCGCTTCTTCGTCGGCTTTGAGGCGCGTTTCGGCGGCCAGTTTGATCTGGGTGTCGGCTTCGACGCGGGCGCGCAACTCAGCCGTCTCCTGGCGCACGGCGTCGAGGCGCTCGAGGCTGGCCTGGGCGGCGGCGCGCAGGGTTTCGAGGCGGTCGCGATTGGCTTCGATGGCTTCTTCGGACGCTTGCGCGTTTTGCAGGGCGGCGGCGGCGGCGGCGGCGTCACTGGCGGCGCGTTCTTCGGCCAGGCCGCGCGCGCGCGCTTCGGCGTGGGCGCGGCTTTCGGCGGCGCACGAGGCCTTCGCTTCGGCTTCGACCCGGGCGATGGCTTCGTGGATGGCGCGCATTTCGGACTGGGCGCGGTCGGGGGCGGCGTCGGCGGCAGCGATGGGGCCAGCCGGGGGCACAGCGGCAGCCTGGGGCGCGCCGTCGGGTGGCAGCGCAATGGTCAGGTTGGCATCGTCGTGCGGGGCTGCTGTGGTTTCCATCGTGTTCTCGCTTGGGCTACCGTCCCGGCATGGGAAGGCCTGAGCTTGATTATCTGTCAGGTCGGCCCGCCCCGGCGCACGGATCAGACGCGGAAAAACCGGTCAATTCGGCCGTTTGCCCGGCAGCAGCGTCACCACAGCGCCGGCTCGTTCATCAGCGCGATCTGTTCGCGCAGTTCGAGGATGCGGTCTTGCCAGTAACGTTGTGTATTAAACCACGGGAAGGCGACCGGGAAGGCCGGATCGTCCCAGCGCCGCGCCAGCCAGGCCGAATAGTGGATCAGGCGCAGGGTGCGCAGCGCTTCGATCAGGTTCAGCTGGCGCTCGTCGAAGTCGGCAAAGTCTTCATAGCCGGCCAGGATGTCGCTCATCTGGCGCACCATGTCGCTGCGCTCGCCCGAGAGCAGCATCCACAAGTCCTGGATGGCGGGACCGGTGCGACTGTCGTCGAAGTCGACGAAGTGCGGGCCGTCCGGCGTCCACAGCACGTTGCCGACGTGGCAGTCGCCGTGCAGGCGCAGCTGGGCCGACGCGCCCGCCCGCGCGTAGCAGTGGCGCACTCCCTCTAAAGCCTGGTCGAGCACGCTGGTGTAGGCGGCCAGCAGCTCGGGCGGGATGAAGTCGTTGGCCAGCAGGTAGTCGCGCGGTTCGCGCCCGAAGGTGTCGATGGTCAAGGCCGGCCGTTCGCTGTAGTTTTTCAGGGCGCCAACGGCGTGGATGCGGCCGATGAAGCGCCCGGTCCACTCGAGCACGGCGGGGTCGTCGAGCTCGGGCGCGCGCCCGCCCCGGCGCGGGAACACGGCAAAGCTGAAGCCGCCGAAGCTGTGCAGGGTACGCCCGCCCAGGGTGAGCGCGGGGACGACCGGGATTTCGCGCTCCGTCAGTTCGGCGACAAACGCGTGCTCTTCCAGGATGGCGGCGTCGCTCCAGCGCGCGGGGCGGTAGAACTTGGCGACGACAGGGGCCTCGTCTTCCATGCCGACCTGGTAGACCCGGTTTTCGTAGCTGTTCAGGGCCAGCAGGCGGCCGTCGGCGCGCAGGCCGACGCTTTCCAGCGCGTCGAGCACGCATTCCGGGCTCAGCTTCGAGAACGGGTGGGTGGCGGGTGTGTCGGGGTCGGTAAATGGCGTCGTCATGACCGCTATTGTACGGCGCGCCGCATTTAACAGTACGTCCCGCTGCGCGAACGCGTTAAACTAGCGGCTTCAACGATCAAGACAAGAACACGCCATGCAACTCGACCAGCCCCTCTCAGAAAAAGAATTCGACGAACTCGACCAGTTCCTCCTGTCCGACCGCAGTGCGGAAGACGCCATGACCATGGACACCCTGCACGGTTACCTGACCGCCGTGGCGATGGGTCCGGAAACCATCATGCCGGCCGAATGGCTGCCGAAAGTCTGGGGCGAGGATGCCAAGAGCGCCCCCAAGTTCAAGAACGCCAAGGAAGAAGAGCGCATCGTCGAGCTGATCATGCGTTTCATGAACGAAGTGCTGGTCACCTTTGAAGTCGCGCCGAAGGAATTCGAGCCGCTGTTCTGCGAAGCCGAGCACGAAGGCACGATGCTGCTCGACGGCGAAGCCTGGTGCTGGGGTTTCTGGGAAGGCATGGAACTGCGCCCCGGTTCGTGGGACCCGATCTGGGCATCGGACCTGGAACCGCTGATGCGCCCGATCTACCTGCTCGGCGCCGACGAGATCGAGGAAGAAGAGCTGAAAGAAGTCGATACGCCGATGAAAGGCCACAAGCTGGCCCTCGATATCCAGGCCAACCTGCCGGCGATCCACCGTTTCTGGGTGCCGCTGCGCAAGGCGCCGGTCGCCACCCTCAAGCGCGACGAGCCGAAAGTCGGCCGTAACGACGAGTGCCCTTGCGGCAGCGGCAAGAAGTACAAGAAGTGCTGCGGCGCCGATCCGGTTGCCGAGTAATCACTAATCAAGGCGGCGCGCGTGGGGTGCAAGGCCCTACGCCGCCGACGCCAGTTCCGACAGGCGGCCCTGGTACAGCGCGGCCACCAGGTCGGACTGCGTCACAATCCCCGCGAAGCGGTCTTCATCGTCGACCACGGGAATGTGGTGCAGGCCGGCGTTGGCCATCAGCGGCACCAGTTCCACGATCGGCGTATGCACGTGCGCCGTGGCCACCTTGGCCGTCATGATCTGCCCCACCACTTCCGGTTTGTCTGTATGCGTCAGTCCGCTGCGTTGCAGCAGTGCGCGCAGGCGTTTTCCCAGGCCGCTGTACACGTCCAGGTCGCTGTGACGCAAAAAATCGGCCTGGGTGACGATGCCGATCACCCGCCGCGCCCGGTTCAGCACCGGCAGCGCATGTACCTGGTGATGCCGCATCAAGCCCCAGGCGTCGGCCAGGGCGGTCCCGAATTCGAGCGTCACCACATCGGCCGACATGATTTGCCCGCAACGGATCACGCCGAAACGGCGCCCGTACGCCGCCGTTTCGGTGGCCAGGATAATGCCTTCGAGGTCGTCGCGGCTGACGTCGAGCACCTGGTCGTAGCGCGCCAGCACGGCGTCCAGGTCGGTGCTGCGAAAACCCAGGCGCGCGCTCGGCACGTTGTCGGCGGTGTCGTGGACGTTCTGCATGGCCGATTGCTGGCGGTGCGGATCGTGCCGGCCGGTCAGGTTATTGACGACCAGGGCCGCCCCCACCATCAGCAGGCAATTGAGCGCAACCGGCATCAAGGCGAAACGAAACCCTAGCGCATGCACGGCGGGACCGGCCAGCACCGCCGTCAAGGCCACCGCCCCGCCCGGCGGATGCAGGCAGCGCAGCGCGAACATGGCGGCGATCGCCAGGCCGCCGGCCAGCGGCGCGGCGACCTGGGGCGCCAGGCCCGACTTGACGCAGGCCACGCCCACCAGCGCCGACACGACGTTGCCGCCGATGACGGCCCACGGCTGGGCCAGGGGACTTGCCGGCAGGCAGAACAGCAGCACGGCCGAGGCGCCCATGGGGGCGATCAGCCACAGGCCGGCGGCGGCGCCGGTCCAGGTACAGAGCACGCCGGTGAAGATCAGCGCCAGAAAGGCGGCAACGCTGGCGCGCCATTGTTCGAGGCGACCGGCACTGTTGGGCGGGGGTAACAAGGCGGTGAGCCAGGCGGCGCGCGGGACGGACATGGGCGGTAAACAAGAGCGGGGAAGCCGTAATGACATCACAGATGAGCCAGGAAGGTGCGGAGGCGCACCATTTTCGTGCGCTTGACGAGCGGACATGGTGCATGTGCGGCAGACCGGCGATGGTCGATTGCTGGATCAAGGCCGGCACGGTAAGATGGCAATGTTTCCTGTATGCACATCAAGCAAGCGGCGTGGCGACAACAAGGAAACGCAGGTGGAAAGCCGTCGTGTATGGCGTCGTACTATTGGCAATGGCGGCAGCGCTGCCGCTGGCCGGCGGCGAGCGCCCGCATCACCCGCGCCGCCATCCTGGAGCGGCACGATGAGGAGGGCCCGAGAGCCTATTGCCCCGCTGTGGCCTACCCTTGTCGAGGGCGCCGTCTACGATGGCGGCGCCGCTGTTGAATATCCTGTGATGAATGAAGGTCGAAGAATGAAGAAAATCCTGCTGGCCCTGGGCCTGGGCCTGCTGTGCCATGCGGCGCCGGCCGCCGTCGATGACATGCACTGGTTTAAGACCGAGCTCGCTTGCGCCGATGCGCGCCTTACCGTGCGCGCGTTTTGCCAGGAAACCGACCATGCCGGCGCCACCGTGCGCTTCAATTCCCTGTGCAGCCGGCAGTCGCTGGTGATCGAGCGCCCCGGACAGGGCGCCCTTGTGCGCGACCTGCTCGAGCACCAGTCCCGCCAGGGGGAACCGCCATTGCTGCTGTCGTCGCTGCAATGCGTGGCGGCGGGCGGGAACACCTATTTGTCCGGCCAGATGGCTAACGGCGGCAATTGTCGCGGCTGCGAGCGCAGCGTGCTGCTCGGCCTGGACGGCCGCTGGAAGCACGATGGCCGGCGCTGGCTGGTTGGCGCACAGGAAAAGCGCATGATCGTCGCGCAGCAAGGTCGCTGGAACGATAGCAAGCAAGTGGACATCACCAATACCACGCCGGCCCCGGCATGCACAGTACCGGGCGAGGCGCAACTTCGTGACGTATGGAACGCATTCAGGAGAGATGCCATGCGCGACGCGCCAGCCAACATGGAGCGCTACTTTCAGTTTCCGCTGAAGTTTATTCCACCGTTTGACGATCAAAAGCCGTCGATGGTGTCGCGCAGCGCGTTCCGGAAAAATTACGCCGCCATTTTCTTGAAGAACGACGTCGGGGAAGAACGCGATATCCACCGCCGCTTGCTCACGACCACGGGCAAGGAGCCCAGCTCGCCCATTCATGTCGATCGCACAAGCTGCCGCCTGCAGGTACGCGTCAACCTGTCCGACTATGAATTCGATTTTCATCAGCAGCGTGGCTGGATCATCACCGCCGTCACGTATGGCAACGATTACGAGACAATGAAATCGACCAGGTCCGACCGATAAGCCGGGCTGGCCCCGGTCACGCCCACGCAGAACCGGCCCGGTGGGCGATCCTGTGCGGGAGCGCAAACCGGGCCGGTCAAGGTACTACCAAGGCGAATTACTGGCCGCGCGGGCCTTTGTCGGCGCCCTGGTGGTCCTTGATGCCGTCGTTCTTGTGATTGCCGGCGACTTCTTCCGCTTCGGCACGCTGGCGGTTCTTGGTGGCTTCCTGCTGCGCCTGTTCATTGTCGCGCTGCTGTTGCTCACTTGGGTCGTTGGTGTGCTTGCTCATAGAGCCTCCTGTTTGTCTGAGACACAATAGTACCCCTTCCCCGCCAGTCGTTCCGTTCGCCAACCCACGTAAGCGGAGAATTCTTTCCTAAGGCACAGTTTGCGGCGGCAAACGCGCCAGCACGGTCTGGAACGGCAGCTTGCCGGCGTGCGGCGGCCCCAGCAGGGCGTCAATGCCGTCGAAGGTCTCGCTGGCCAGCGCCCAGCCCAGCGGCGTGTCGTTGGCCGAATGCATGCCGAACCACAAAAAGCGTTCCGGCCCGGCGGGCAAGATCACGGCCATGTCGCGCAGCTCGGCCGTCACCGCGAAGGTGGCGCGCGCGCTGCGCGTGTTGAACAGCCCCAGCGGCGGAGCCAGCAGTTCCGACAGGAAGCTCGTGTCCATGCGCGCATTGGCCGGGTCTTGCTTGCCCGACGGCGCGATCGCGTCCGGCGAATTGCTGATGACGATCACGGCCGGGTCGATGTCGTACCCGCGCGCGCGCCACTGCGCCAGCTTGGGACGCAGCGCGAACAGCAGGTCGCGCACCGATTCGACGCCGGAGTTTTCGAAATAGCCGCCGTCGATCACCCGTCCCCACGGCCGCCTGTCACGCCCCGGCGCGCACGCCACCAGCGCCTTGCCCTCGTGGCAGGCCGCCACCGTGCCCGCCGGGCTGATGTAGCTGAAGCGCGCACTGTTGTGTACCGCCGTGGCCAGGCTCATGCGGCGCAGGTCGAGCACCGGGTCGAGCGCGTCGTAGGCGTCGGGAAAGCGCCCGTCGATCGTCAGGTCGCTGGCGATGATGCGGTTGCCGCCGTCGACCAGGGTGGCGTTGAGCAGCAGCGAGGGCACGTTCATGGCGCTGTCCCCGGCCCACAGCTGGTCGAAGCGGCGGGCGAAGCGCGGGTTGCCGGTGGCGCTTTCCCATCCCTGCGCCCAGGCCGCCTCCATCGCGCGCGCGCGGTCGGCCGCGGGAATTGCGAACGGCAAGAAGCGTTGCAGCATGTCCGGATAGAGCGCGTAGCCGAGCGTGGGCGAGAGGAAGTCGCGCCGCAAGACCTTGCGCATGCATGCCTGGTAGGCGCCGTCGCGCGCGCCGCGGGCGCATGGCGCGCCGGCCAGGCCGCTGGCGCCGGCGTCGGCCACCAGGGCGGCAAAGGTGCTGCTGCCCAGGCTGCCGCCAGAAACGCCGCTCAGCGCGAACAGATGGCGTCCGAAGCGCGCCCCGCTGTCGTCCTGCAGCTTGGCCAGCACCATGCCGGCCCAGTAGGCGGCGCGGATGCCGCCGCCTTCGGCCGCCACCACGAACAGCGGAAACGGCCGCCCTGGCGCCAGCGCCCCGCTGTCGACCCTCGTTTGCAGCCAGGCCTCGAGATGATCGTCGATCGGGCGCCGCATCACGGGCGGATCGAGCGGACCGGCCGCCAGCAGCGTGACCCGGTGGTTGTCGTTCCACAGGCTGAACACGATGAACAGCAGCAGCGGCAGCGCCGCCATCGACGGCAGCCTGGCCTGCTTGAAGTAATAGGTCAGCACCAGGTCGCCGAACAGGATCCAGCTGGCAAACGCGAAGCACAGCAGCGCGGGGGCGCTGACCAGGCGCGTCACTTCGACCGGCCATATCCAGACGGCGAACAGCAGCATGAAGGTCAGCACGATGGCGATCGAGACGGTCAGCACGGTGCGCTGTTGCAGCGATTCGAAGCGGATCGTGGTGGTTTGCCCGTCGAAGCGGCGAAAGCGCGACGCGAACCAGGCGCGCCGCTTGACCACGAACACGCCCATGGCGAAGGCGGTCAGGAAGCACGCCAGCGCCAGCACCGGCTGGCCCATGCGGTGAAACTGGATCGACAACACGCTGGCCGGCACGATGCCCAGGAAGCGCGGCAGCCACATGCGGATGCCGTTGACGAACGGCGTGTCGGTGCGGTCCAGCAGCGAGGTGCCGTCGAACACGCGGCCGAGGGTCAGGCGCGCGCTGTACCAGGCGGCGGTGGACCAGGCGGCGACGGAAAAGATAAATACCGGAAAGGTCCAGCCGGGATGGCTGACCAGGCGCAGCGATTCGGCGCCCTGCGGGATCAGGACCAGGCCGGCCGAGCACAGCAAGGTGAGGCTGACGCTGTAGACGCAGCGCCACAGGATGGAGCCGACTTCCTTGCCGCGTTCGCCAAGCACGCGCACGATGATCACCATCTGGTTCTCCTTGGGTGGGGCGGCGCCGCTAGCGCATCGCCAGCGCCTGCCGCTTGGCCGGCGGCGGGAACGCCCGGTCCAGGTCCTCCAGGTCGAAGGCGCTGAGCAGCACATCGAGCGCGGCCCGGTTCGCGCGCACATGGGCTGGATCGGACGCCTTGGGAATGGCCACCACCCCGTCCTGCCGCAACAGCCACGCCAGCGCAATCTGCCCCGGCGTACACCCATGCCGCTGGGCCACCGCCAGCAGGGCGGGATGCGCCAGCAAGACCTGGCGTTGCGGCCCCGCCGACTCGAGCGGCGAATACGCCATCACCGGCATGCCCTGCTTGCGCGACCAGGGCAGCAAGTCCCACTCGATCCCGCGCTTGACCAGGTTGAACAACACCTGGTTCGCCGCGATCGCGCGCCCGTTCGGCAAGGCCTCGGCCTCGAGCATGTCGCCCAGGTCGAAATTGCTCACGCCAAAATCGAGGATCTTCCCTTCTTTCTTGAGCGCGCCCAAGGCGTCGAACGTCTCCGACAGCGGCACCGCCCCGCGCCAGTGCAGCAGGTAAAGATCGATGCGGTCGGTGTTCAAGCGCTGCAAGCTGCGCTCGCACGCCGCCCGCACGCCGCGCTTGTCGGCGTTGTGCGGATAGACCTTGCTGACGATAAACGCCTGCTCGCGTCGTCCGGCAATGGCCGCGCCCACCACTTGCTCGGCCCCGCCCTCGCCGTACATCTCGGCCGTGTCGATCAAGCCCATGCCCAGATCCATGCCCAACTGCAGCGCGCCGATCTCGGCCTGGCGTCGCGCCGGGTCTTCCCCCATGTTCCAGGTGCCTTGTCCGAGCGCGGGGAGGACGCTTCCGGACCGCATCGTCACAGTTTTCATGTCGCACCGTCCCATCGCTTGTTGCGTAAAAATCATTCTAGAGCAAAAAGCAGCAGCTGGCTTGAATGTAGCGGAGTCCGCCGGCGGCGCGGCAGCGGCGATACAACAGGAAGGGACAGCGTGCCCCGGCCAGGACGGCCGGGGCGAGAGGCAAAGCCGGTTACAGCTTGATGAAATGCTCGCGGTAGTAGCGCAGCTCTTCGATCGACTCCAGGATATCGGCCAGCGCCGTGTGCTTCTGGTGCTTCTTGAAACCGCTGACGATGTCCGGCTTCCAGCGCTTGCACAGCTCTTTCAGGGTCGACACGTCCAGGTTGCGGTAGTGGAAGAAGGCTTCCAGCTTCGGCATGCCGCGCACCATGAAGCGGCGGTCCTGGCAAATGGTGTTGCCGCACATGGGCGACTTGCCGGCGGGAACGTAGTTCTTCAGCCAGGCGATCAGCGCGCTTTCCGCTTCGGCTTCGGTCACGGTCGAGGCCTTGACCCGCTCGATCAGCCCGGAGCGCCCGTGGGTGCCCTTGTTCCACGCATCCATCTTGTCGAGCGTTTCGTCCGACTGGTGGATGGCGAACACCGGGCCTTCGCCCAGGATGTTCAGGTGCATGTCGGTGACGACGACGGCCACTTCGATGATGCGGTCGCTGTCCGGCTCGAGGCCGGTCATTTCCATGTCCACCCAAACCAGGTTGAACTCATTTGGGCGCGGCAACGCGGCCGGTGCTGCTAAATCAGTGGCATGTGACATAATTCTCTCTTGGCCTAAACAATCCTGCATTTTCTCACAGGCACAGAATGTCTTCACTCGCGTTTTCGATATTGTTCGTTTCTTTCTTCATTTTGAGCCTGCTGCTGCGCTTTTGGCTGTCCACCCGCCAGTTGCGCTGCGTGTCGGCCCACCGCGGCGCGGTGCCGGCCAGTTTTGCCGAAAAAATCCCGCTTGCGGCACACCAGAAGGCGGCCGACTACACCGCCGCCAAGATCCACTTCGGCCTGGTCAGCCTGCTGTTCAGCAGCGCCGTGCTCATTGGATTCACCCTGCTCGGCGGCCTGCAATGGCTGGCGCTGGCCCTGCTGCCGCATACCGGCAACGGGATCACGTTCCAGATCGCCCTGTTCATCGCCTTTGCCGCCGTCAGCGGCGTGCTCGACATGCCGTTCGACTACTACCGCCAGTTCGTGCTGGAAGAACGCTTCGGCTTCAACAAGATGAGCCTGGGCCTGTGGCTCGGCGACGCCCTCAAAAGCACGGGCCTGGGCCTGGTGCTCGGCCTGCCGCTGATCTGGGTGGTGTTGCAGCTGATGGAAAAAAGCGGCAACCTGTGGTGGCTGTACACCTGGCTGGTCTGGCTCGCCTTCCAGCTGGTCATGATGGTGATCGCCCCGACCTTGATCATGCCGCTGTTCAATAAATTCGAGCCCTTGAAGGACGAGAGCCTGCGCCAGCGCATCGAAGGCTTGATGGCGAGGGTCGACTTTGCCGCCAAGGGCCTGTTCGTGATGGATGGTTCCAAGCGGAGCGGCCACAGCAACGCCTTCTTCTACGGTTTCGGCGCCAACAAGCGCGTGGTGTTTTTCGACACCCTGGTCGCCAGCCTGAGCGGCCCCGAGATCGAAGCGGTGCTGGCGCATGAACTGGGCCACTTCAAGCTGCGCCACAACCTCAAGCGCATGATCGTCGGCTCGATCGTCTCACTGGCATTTTTGGCCCTGCTCGGCTACCTGAAAAACCAGGCCTGGTTCTACAGCGGCCTCGGTTTCGACCCGCTGCCGGGCGTGCCGAGCGACGCCGTGGCGCTGCTGCTGTTCATGCTGGTGCTGCCGGTGTTTACCTTCCTGTTCTCGCCGCTGACCTCGATCAGCTCGCGCAAGCACGAATTCGAAGCCGACGCCTTTGCCGCCACCCACACCGACGCGCGCGACCTGATTTCCGCGCTGGTCAAGATGTACGAAGAAAACGCCTCCACGCTCACGCCGGACCGCTTGCACTCGACCTTTTACGATTCGCATCCGCCGGCCAGCATCCGCATCCATCAACTTAATCTGGCGGTACGATGACCCTGCCCGCACAAACCTGCCGCGCCAACGCCGCTACCCTCGACGCCGACGCCATTGCCGCCCTGCTGCCGCAGGTGCCCGGCTGGCGCGTCGCCGACGGCAAGCTGGCGCGCAGCTTCCCATTCAAGAATTACTACGACACCATGACCTTCGTTAACGCGCTGGCCTGGATCAGCCACCATCAGGACCACCATCCGGAACTGACGGTCACCTACAAGGAGTGCGCAGTGCGCTACAACACCCATTCGGCCGGCGGCGCGCTGTCTGACAACGATTTTATCTGCGCGGCCAAGGCCGACGCGCTGTTCGGCCAGCGGGGCGGCGCATGAGCGGCGCCACCTTGCCAGCGCCGGCGGCGACCGGCCTGACCGGCATCATCATCGCCGCACACGGACGCCATTACCTGGCCGACGTGGGCGGACGCAAGCTGCAATGCGTCACGCGCGGCAAAAAGACGAATATCGCCGTGGGCGACGTGGTCAACCTCAAGATGACGTCGGAAGACCAGGCCGTGATCGAATCGATCACCGAGCGCAAGACCTTGCTGTACCGCTCCGACCAGTACAAGTCGAAACTGCTGGCGGCCAACCTGAGCCGCCTGTTCATCGTGGTGGCGACCGAACCCGGTTTTGCCGACGACCTCATTTCGCGCTCCCTGGTGGCGGCCGAAGCGGCCGGCATCGAGGCCCACCTGATCCTCAACAAGACCGACGTGGCCGACCTGCTGCCCAAGGCGCGCGAGCGGCTGCTGGCCTATACCTCGCTCGGCTACCCGCTGCACGAAGTGTCGGCGCGCGCCAATCCGGAGCACGCGGTGGCCACCCTGATGCCGCTGCTGGAGGGGGAATCGTCGATCTTCATCGGCCAGTCGGGCATGGGCAAGTCCTCGCTGATCAATTTACTGGTGCCGGACGCCGACATCGCCGTGCGCGAAATTTCAGCGGCGCTCGACACCGGCAAGCACACCACCACCTTTACGCGCCTGTATTGGCTGGGCGAGCATGCCTCGATCATCGATTCGCCGGGGTTCCAGGAGTTCGGGCTGTATCACCTGAGCGAAGGGATGCTGGAACGGGCGTTCGTGGAGTTCGGGCCATACCTGGGCGGTTGCAAGTTCTACAACTGCCGCCATCTGATCGAGCCGCAGTGCGCGATCTTGACGGCGGTGGCCGAAGGCAAAATCGCCAGATTCCGCCACACCTTGTACGGACAGCTGCTGCACGAGTCGGCGCAGACCTTGTACTGAGCGGCTGTAGTTAGCCCGAAGCCGTCGAGCCATCGTTCCGCTTGCCCCGTTGCTCCCTCTTGCTCGTCGTTCCCGCGCAGGCGGGAACGACAAAGTTGGCGCCTTTTCAGCATACAATGGCAACACCATCGTAAAGGGGTCCCGGCAATGGAGATGTTCACCGTCGATGTCAACGTTGCACAATGGGAGTCCGCGCTGCCCTCGCTGCGCGGCATGGAGCGCCTGCCGGTGCTGCTGCCGCTGGCCTGGCACCTGCGCCAGCGCGACCCGGCGCGCGCCCTCATGCTGGCCGGCGAAGCGCTCTCCCAACTGCCCCTGTCCGACCTGCCGCCGAGCGACTGCGCCAGCCTGGAGGCGCGCATGCACCTGCTGCACGCCGAATGCGAATGGCTCGACGGCGCGCTCGACCTGGCCGGCACCCATGCGCAGGAACTGCTGTCCCACTTCACGCTCCTGAACGACCATGCCGGCTGCGCCGACACCCACTGGCTGCTGGCCTGGATCGCGGTCGACCGCGGCGACCATGACGGCAGCGACGCCGCCTTCGCCGCGGCCGCCGCCAGCGCCCGCGCCGGCGGCGACGCCTTGCGCTGCGACCTGGCCGAAGCGGCCATCGCACGCTGGGCCGTGCTGCGCGACCCCGGCGTCGCCGTCGCCCGCTGGGGCCAGCGCTTCGACGCCGACAGCGCGCACCTGCACCCGTCCCTGGCCACCTGGGTCAGCGACTTCCACGGCCTGGCCGCCAGCCAGGCGGCGGACTTCGGCGCCGCCGCCAGCCACTACATGCGCTGCTACGAAACGGCCCTCGACACCGGCCAGGTGCGCGCCGCGATCACCGCCGCCACCAACATCGGCGAAGACTTCACCATCCTCAACGACCACCACTCGGCGCTCGAATGGGTCCAGTGCGCGCTCGAACTGGCGCGCCCCACCGGCTGGCCGCGCAGCGTCGGCGCCTGCCTGATGCACAGCGCCGACACCCTGCGCCGCCTCGGCCAGCTCGACGCCGCCCACGACATGCTGCAAGAAGCGCTGGTGATCCTCAAACCCCTGGAGAACGCGCGCAGCTACGCCATCGCCCTGCAATACCTGGGCGACCTCTCGCTCGACCAGGGCAACTACGACGGCGCGCTCGACGCCTTTGTCCGCCTGGCGGCGCGCGCCGAAGTGCTCGACCAGTCCGACTTTCGCAGCATCGCGCGGCGCGGCCAGGCGCATGCGCTCTCGCACCTGGGGCGCGCGCTTGATGCCATCGCGGTGGCCGCCGACGCCGCCGCCATGGCCGCCGCTCCCGGCTACGCCTACAACCAGATCGCCGCCCTGCGCGTGATGGCGCTGATCCACGCCCAGCACGCGCTGCCGGCGCCGGCCGGCATGGTCGAACCGAACCCGGTGCTGCACTACCTGCAGCAAGCCCTGTCGGTGGCCTCGACCATCGAGGGCTACACCGTACCGGGCGACCTGTACGACGCCATGGCGCGCGAATACGCGGCCACCGGCGACTACGCGCGCGCCTACGAGGTGGCGCTGGCGGCGTCGAGCTCGCGCGAGAAAACCCACAGCCAGGAAGCGACCAACCGCGCCATCGCCATGCAGGTGCATCACCAGACCGAACACGCGCGCAGCGAGGGTTACCACCATCGCGAGCTGGCCGAATCGGAAGCGCGCCGCGCCGAGGTGTTGCAGCGCACCAGCGCCACGCTCGAACGCCTGTCGGCCATCGGCCAGGAGATCACCGCCCACCTCGACGCCGCCGCCGTGTTCCAGGCGCTCGACCGCCATATCCACGGCCTGCTCACGGCCAGCACCTTCGCCATCTACCTGATCGACGCCGCCGGCACGGTGCTCAATCGCGCCTTTGGCGTCGAGCTCGGGCGCGAGCTCCCAAACCACGCGATTGCCCTGTCCAAGCGCGAAGCGTATTCGGTGCGCTGCCTCGACGAGCGGCGCGAAATCTACATCGAGCACTGGCCCGACGCCGAACACCGCAAGGTGGTGCCGGGCACGATGGTCAATATGAGCGCGCTGTTCGTGCCGCTGACGGTGGGCGAGCGCGCCATCGGCGTGATGACGGTGCAGGCGCCGCAGTCGCACGCCTACGGCGAGAACGAGCGCATGATTTTCCGCACCCTGTGCGCCTACGGGGCGATCGCGCTCGACAACGCCGAAGCCTACCGCCAGTTGCAGGATGCGCAGACGCAGCTGGTGTCGCAGGAAAAGCTGGCCGCCCTCGGCTCGCTCATGGCCGGGGTGGCGCACGAACTCAATACCCCGATCGGCAACAGCCTGCTGATCGCCAGCACCATGCAGGAAAAGACTGCCGAAATCGAAGCCCAGCTCAACGGCCCCGGCCTGCGCCGCTCGGAACTGGCCGCCTTCATCGCCGACTCGCAAAAAGCGTCGGCGCTGGTGCTGCGCGGGCTCACCAGCGCGGCCGACCTGGTCAACAGCTTCAAGCAGGTGGCGGTCGACCGCACCACCGAACAGCGCCGCTTCTTCAACCTGCAGCAGGTGTGCCACGAAATCATCGCCACCATGATGAACCGCATCCGCGCGGCCAACCACAGCATCGGGATGGATGTCTCGGACGCGATCGGGATGGACAGTTATCCGGGGCCGTTCGGCCAGGTGGTCACCAATTTCATCAACAACGCGCTGCTGCACGCGTTTGCGCCGGGCCACCGCGGCGTCATGCACCTGTCCGCCGCCATGCCGGTCGAGGGACGGGTGCTGATCGAGTTCCACGATAACGGCGGCGGCATCCCGCCCGAACACCTGGGGCGCATCTTCGATCCGTTTTTCACCACCAAGCTCGGGCAGGGCGGCAGCGGGCTGGGACTGTCGATCAGCTACAACATCGTGACCTCCCTGCTGGGCGGACAGATCACGGTGGTCAGCAGCGCGAAGGACGGCACCAGCTTCGTGCTCGACCTGCCGCTGACGGCGCCGGCGCACCCGGAATCGGACGTGCCGCCGATCTATTGAGGGGTAATCGGCCTTCACACGGCGGTGCGGCCGTCTTAAAGAGAGGAAATAGTTGCTTCGGGGATTGATTGACCCTATAGTTGCCGGATGAATAATCCGTATCAATCTCCCTCAAGCTCCACCATGGAGCCCGCCCGGCCGCCAGGCAAGCGACCGCTGTCGGCATGGCTGCTGATGCTGGTCCTGGTCGTGATCATGCTCGCCATCGCGTTCGGGGCGGTCAGCACCGTCTGGTACCTGATCGCCTTTCGCGGCTGGATGAACGTCCGCTTTCTGTTCGACCTGGCGATTCGCCTCGCCATGATCGGCTGTTGCGTCGGTGGGCTGGTCGGCATCGCGCGGCGGCGCGGCTGGGCGCGCTGGCTTGGTTTGGCCGCCATCGCCGCGCTCACGGTCATGATCATCCTCATGCCGGACACGGCGCAGTACGACAATGACGCCCAACGCAGCGGCGGCGCCTTTGGCCGCCTGATCCTGGGTCCATTGCTGATGGCCTTGTGGGGCTACCGCTTCGGCTTCTCGGCCAAGGCCAGAAGCTATTTCGGCAATGGACATGCATAATCCCTACCAATCGCCGGCAAGCGTGGCGGCGGATCTCCTCCAGCTGCCGGGCAAGCGTCCCCTCTCCATATGGCTGCTGCTGATCATTGTGGGCGCACTGACGATCATTTGTGCGGTCGCCACCGCGGGGATGGTCTGGCTCGAATACCCGTATGGCACCCGGCCGCGGATCAAGGTCGTGTTCGATGTCGGATGGCGCCTGGCCGCGGCCGCGACCGGGCTCGGTACGCTGCTTGGCATTGTCGGCCGACGGCAATGGGCTCGCTGGATCGCCGTGCTCGGCATGATCGCGCTGACCGCCTTGCAGTTCTCGGTTCCGGATACGGCGCAGTACGCCGACAATGCCGAACGATTCGGCGCTGTTATTGGCCGCAAGATCATAGGGCCGGCGCTGATGGCCTGGTGGATTTACGCGTTTGCGTTCTCGCGCAAGGCAAAACGCTATTTTGCGGCGCCGGCCAGCGCCGCCCTGGCCCCGAAGTAGTTGCCTCATGTATTGAACTTATAGTGAGTGACCGGATGCACAACCCCTACCATCCCCCGGACAGCGCCACGCCCGACGTCCCCGCCGACGTGCCCATGCGGCCGATCTCGGTCTGGCTGTTCCTGCTGATCATGTGGCCGACGACGCTCGCGCTCGCCATCGGCGCAATCCGCTTCAGCTGGCTCACGCTCGGCGCCATCCACTTCGCCTGGTTTTCCAGCCCTTTTCCCGCGAGCACGAGTTACCGCCTTCTGGGTGGCATCGCCTGGCGCCTCACCGTGTTGGCGCTGCTGTTCGCGACGGTGCTCGGCGCCACTGGCCGCCGCCAATGGGGTCGTTGGCTCGGCGTACTAGTCCTCGGCGCGATCGCGGTCGGGGTGTTTTTCGTACCGGAGACGACCCCCTACGCCAGCGAGGCCGAACGGGTCCGCACCTTCTTGCCCCCGGTCCTCCTGGTGTCGGCGCTGGCGGCGTGGTGGACCTACGCCTTTGGTTTTTCGCGCAAGGCAAGACGCTATTTCACCCGGTGAGCCGGGCCTGGCGCTGGAACACACGGAATCGGACGTGCCGGCGCTTTACTGAAGCGGCGCCGCATTTGCTTCAGGAACAGGAAGTAGTTGCTCCAGAGATTGATCGAATTTACAATGGCTGGATGAAAAATCCCTACCAATCGGCTGCAAGCTCCGCGCCGGAAGTCACCAGGCCGGCAAGGAAGCGCCCGCTTTCCGTCTGGTTACTTCTGCTCGTCTTGGGCGGGCTGATGACTTTTCATACGATCGTCACGATCAGTATCGCGGGGTTCATGGCTTCTCATCAGCCGCAGGAGCCCATCTTCCTCGTGGCAAACATCGCCGGCCGCCTGGGCATTCTGGCGCTCGGGGGTGGTATCCTGCTTGCCATCGTGCGCAGGCGGCAGTGGGCGCGCTGGCTCGGGGTACTCGTCATGGGTGTACTGACATTTGCACTGTTTTTCATACCGGATACGACGCAGTACGCGAATGATATTCAACGAAGCGCCGGTTTCGTGATCCGTACGATCCTGACTCCAGCGCTGATGGTTTGGTGGAGGTGCGCATTCGGCTTCTCGAGCAAGGCAAGACGCTATTTCGCGAATTGACAAGTGCGGACGGGGCGGGGACAAATTGGCTGCGTTGCGGCGGGGGAGTTTTCCGGGTTGCCCCCGGCAAATTTTCAAAACCCTTATAATTGATCCGCAACCCTACGCCAGGGCCCGGCCGCCTGCGGCTCACGCATTCAATCGTTGTGTCTATGCCTACAAATAAACCGATCAAGCATTTCCTCCAGTTTTCCGACTTCACGCTGGCCGAATTCGAGTACGTGATCGAGCGCGCCAAGATCATCAAGCGCAAGTTCAAGAACTACGAGGTCTACCATCCCCTGATCGACCGCACCCTGGTCATGGTGTTCGAGAAAAACTCGACCCGCACCCGCCTCTCGTTCGAAGCCGGCATGCACCAGCTGGGCGGCGCCGCCATCTACCTGAACACGCGCGACAGCCAGCTCGGCCGCGGCGAACCGGTCGAAGACGCCGGCCAGGTGATGAGCCGCATGTGCGACATCATCATGGTGCGCACCTTCGGCCAGGACATCATCGAGCGCTTCGCCGCCCATTCGCGCGTACCGGTGATTAACGGCCTGACCAACGAGCACCATCCATGCCAGGTGCTGGCCGATATCTTCACCTTCGTCGAACACCGCGGCTCGATCGCCGGCAAGATCGTCACCTGGGTGGGCGACGCCAACAACATGCTGTACTCCTGGCTGCAGGCGGCCGACGTGTTCGGCTTCCACCTGAACGTGGCCACGCCCAAAGGCTACGACATCGACCATTCCCTGGTGTCGACCACCCGCTTCACCGTCTTCGACAACCCGTCGGACGCGTGCCAGGGCGCGCACCTGGTCAACACCGATGTGTGGACCAGCATGGGCTACGAAAAGGAAAACGCGGCCCGCCTGGCGGCCTTCGACGGCTACATCGTCGACGGCGCCAAGATGGCGCGCGCCGCGCCCGACGCGCTCTTCATGCACTGCCTGCCGGCCCACCGCGGCGAGGAAGTCGCGGCCGAGGTCATCGACGGAGCGCAGTCGGTGGTCTGGGACGAGGCCGAAAACCGCCTGCACGTGCAGAAGGCGCTGATCGAATACCTGCTGCTCGGCCAGATCGAAGCGCAGTAAAAATACATATAACACCATCGTCAACCCAAGATTGGAATCTCCATGAGCGACATCAAAAAAGTAGTCCTCGCCTATTCGGGCGGCCTGGACACCTCGGTCATCCTGAAATGGCTGCAGGATAACTACAAGTGCGAAATCGTCACCTTCACCGCCGACCTGGGCCAGGGAGAAGAGCTCGAGCCGGCGCGCGCCAAGGCGATCAAGTTCGGCATCAAGCCCGAAAATATCTACATCGACGACGTGCGCGAAGAATTCGTGCGCGACTTCGTGTTCCCCATGTTCCGCGCCAACACCGTGTACGAAGGCGAATACCTGCTGGGCACCTCGATCGCCCGTCCCCTGATCGCCAAGCGCCTCATCGAGATCACGCGCGCCACCGGCGCCGACGCGATTTCGCACGGCGCCACCGGCAAGGGCAACGACCAGGTGCGCTTCGAACTGGGCGCGTACGCGCTCAAGCCGGATGTCAAGATCATCGCCCCGTGGCGCGAATGGGACTTGCTGTCGCGCGAAAAACTGCTCAAATACGCGGAAGACGCCGGCATCGCCGTCGACATGAAGCACAAGAACGGCGGCGCGCCCTACTCGATGGACGCCAACCTGCTGCACATCTCGTTCGAAGGCCGCCACCTGGAAAACCCGAGCGCCGAAGCCGAGGAAAGCATGTGGCGCTGGACCGTCAGCCCGGAAGCGGCGCCGGACCAGGCCGAATACCTCGACCTCGAATACGAAAAGGGCGACATCGTGGCCGTCAACGGCGTGCGCATGTCGCCGGCGACCGTGCTGACCGAACTCAATCGCCTGGGCGGCAAGCATGGCATCGGGCGCCTCGACCTGGTCGAGAACCGCTACGTCGGCATGAAGTCGCGCGGCTGCTACGAAACCCCGGGCGGCACCATCATGCTGCGCGGCCACCGCGCCATCGAATCGATCACCCTGGACCGCGAAGTGGCCCACCTGAAGGATGACCTGATGCCGCGCTACGCGTCGATGATCTACAACGGCTACTGGTGGGCGCCCGAGCGCGTCGCGCTGCAGACCCTGATCGACCACACCCAGCAAACGGTCAACGGCTGGGTTCGCATGAAGCTGTACAAGGGCAATGTGATCGTGGTCGCGCGCGATTCGAAGACCGATTCGCTGTTCGACATGAACATCGCCACCTTCGACGAAGATGGCGGCGCATACAACCAGGCCGACGCCGGCGGCTTCATCAAGCTCAACGCCTTGCGCATGCGCATCGCCGCAGTGGCGCGCGAGAAGCGCGGGCAATAAGGTTTTAGCAAGACCACCAACCCTTGCTCCGTCGTCCCCGCGCAGGCGGGGATCCATGGCACTTCCGATCCGGGGTGCTGTGGATCCCCGCCTTCGCGGGGACGACGTTTTTCGGTCGGAGGATTTGCTGACGACGAAAATGTACCGTGCCATCCCTCAACGATGTTACATTTATAGAGAACAACATCGTCCCCGGAGAGCCCCCCATGTTTACAGACCTGAGCATCAAGAACAAGCTGTTTCTGGGCTTCGGCGCCATCGTCGCCATCATCCTGTTCCTGCTGATCCTGGCCTACAACAATTTCTCCAAGATGTCAGAAGCGAGCCGCTGGGACCGCCATACCCTGGAAGTGCTGCTCGAAACCAACAAAATCGCCACCAGCGTGCTGGAAATCCAGGCCGAAACCCGTGGTTTCCTGCTGACAGGCGACGAACGCTTCCTGACGCCCGATATCAATGAGGAAAAATTTCTCATGGAAAACTTCCGGCGCGCCCTCCAGCTCACCGCCGACAATCCGGGCCAGCAGGCGCGCATCAAGACGCTCGATAACCTCACCGCACACTGGCTCAAGACCGTGATCCACCCGCTGATCGAACGGCGCCGCGCGCTGGGCAAGGCCAGCGACGGGGTCACCGAACAAGTCATCCGCTCGCCGGAACTGGCCAGCGGCTTCCAGTCCGTCAGCCAGGTGCGCAGCCTGATCGACCAGATAACCGACGAGGAAAACGCCTTGCTCAGCGCGCGCACGGCCGAATCGGCGCAACTGCAAAAAACCATGTCCCTGCTGCTCAGCGTGGGCGGCGTGCTGTGCGTGGCGCTGGCCTCGGTGGTGGCCTGGATGCTGGCGCGCGCGCTGCTCAATCCCCTCAACAACCTGACCGAAGCGGTCGGCAAGATCGCGGGCGGTCAGCAGTCGGCGCGCGCGGCCGTGGTCGCGCGCGATGAACTGGGCAAGGTCACCGAAGAATTCAACCGCATGGCGCAGTCGATCCAGGATGCCCAGACCAACGAGGCGGCCGCCACGCATGCGCTGCGCGCCAATGTCGACGCCCTGCTCGACGTGGTCTCCAAGGCCGCCATCGGCGACCTGACCGGCACCGTGACGATTACCGGCAGCGACGCCATCGGCCGCATGGGCGACGGCTTGAAAACCATGGTCGGCAACCTGCGCATCCTGCTCAACAACGTGCAAAAGGCCGGCATCCAGGTCACCACCTCGGCCACCGAAATCGCCGCCTCGGCCAAGCAGCAGGAAGCGACCGGTATCGAACAGGCCCAGACCAGCATCGAAATCCTCTCGACCACCAAGGAAATCTCGGCCAACACCACCCAACTGCTCAAAACCATGGAAGACGCCACCGCGGTGGCCGACTACACCACCAACGCCACCGCCGACGCCCAGCAAAACCTGAAACGCATGGACAGCACCATGCAGCACATGGTCTCGGCCACCGATTCGATCAACGCCAAGCTGGCCGCGCTGTCCGAAAAGGCCAGCAACATCAACAGTGTCTTGACCACCATCACCAAGGTGGCCGACCAGACCAACATCCTCTCGCTCAACGCCGCGATCGAAGCCGAAAAAGCCGGCGACGCCGGGCGCGGTTTCTCGGTGGTGGCCACCGAAATCCGGCGCCTGGCCGACCAGACCTCGGTGTCGACCTGGGACATCGAGCAGATGCTCAAGGAGATGCAGTCGGCGGTATCGGCCAGCGTGATGGGCATGGACAAGTTCTCCGAAGAGATCCGGCGCAGCGTGGGCGAAGTGCGCCAGGTGGGCGAACAGCTCTCGACCGTGATGGACCAGGTACAGAAGCTCGCGCCCCAGTTCGACCTGGTGCTGCAGGGGATGCAGTCGCAGGCGGTGGGCGCGTCGCAAATTTCCGACACCATGATGCAACTGAACGACGCCACCCAGCAGACGGTCGAATCGCTCAAGGCCACCAGCGAAGCGGTGCATCAGTTGCAGTACGCCGCCAGCGACCTGCAATCGTCGGTGGCCACCTTCTCGGTCAACGCCTGAGGAGCGGGTCGATGAAAGTGATGGTCTTTCACATCGGCGCCGACCGCTACGCCCTGCCCTTGTGGGCAGTGGCGCGGGTGGTGCCGGCCGCCGCCCTGAAAGCCATTCCGCTCGCTCCCGCCTGGGTGGCCGGCCTGCTCGACCTGCACGGCGAAGCGGTGCCGGTGATCGACCTGTCCAGCCTGGCCGGCGTGCCGCCCGCGCAGCTGTGGTACGACTCGCGCATCATCCTGGTCGATTACCCGGCCGGCGCCGGCGCCACGCGCCCGCTCGGCCTGCTGGCCGAACACGTGGTCGGCGTCGACAGCGTCGATGGCGCGGCCTTGCTCGATCCTGGCGTGGGCGGCGCGCCGTTTCTGGGCCAGGTCGCCGCCAGCGCCGCCGGCATGCTGCAACTGCTCAGCGTCGAGCAACTGCTCGCGCCCGACGTGCGCGCGCTGCTGTTCCAGGACGCGGGAGCGGCGTCATGAAGGCGCGCGACCTGCTCCAGCAAGTGACGGGACTGAACCTGACCGAGGCCGTGGTCGGGCGCGCCGTCGAACGGCGCATGCAGGCCATCCCGCTGGCCGACGCACGGGCCTACGAACGCCTGCTCGCCACCAGCGCGCAAGAATTGTCGGCCCTGACCGAACTGGTGGTGGTGCCCGAATCGTGGATGTTCCGCGACGCCGAAGCGTTTGTCGCGGCCACCGCCTTCATCGTGCGGCGCCTGGACGCCGGCGCCGTGCGCCCGCTGCGCATCCTGTCGGTGCCGTGCGCCGGCGGCGAAGAGCCGTACTCGATGGCCATGTCGCTGCAAAGCGCCGGCGTGGCCGGCGCCGACGTCGCGATCGACGCGGTCGACCTGTCCCAGGTGGCGCTGGCGCGCGCCCGCGCCGGCCGCTACACCCGCAACGCCTTTCGCGGCCGCCACCTCGATTTTCGCGATCGTTTCTTCACGGCGGTCGACGCCGAATTCCAGATCTGCGAAGAGATCCGCGGCCAGGTGGCGTTCGACCACGCCAACCTGCTCGATCCCGCCTTTTCCAGCCGGCCCGGCTATTACGACGTCATCTTTTGCCGCAACCTGCTGATCTACTTCGACGACCCCACCGTGGCCGCCGCCATCGCCAGCCTGGCGCGCCTGCTGGCCGACGACGGCATCCTGTTCGCCGGTTACGCCGAAGTGCCGGCGTTCTGCCGCAACGGCTTTGCGGCGCTGCGCGCGCCGGGTTCGTTCGCGCTCGAAAAAACCGGCGC
>NZ_WHJF01000699.1:0-216 GCF_011682185.1 Massilia genomosp. 1 | reverse complement strand
CATCTGGCAGCAGCGAGTATCGTCGTCTCCGATGGTTTGAACTGCTTCACGGCAGTGCAGGCGGCCGGTGCAAAGCATGAGCCATCGGTCGTGGGCACTGCCCGCAAGAGCAGCGCAATGCCTTGTTTCAGGTGGATAAATACCGTTCTGAGTAACCTGAAAACCGCCACCGGCGGAACCTACCATGCTTTCAATTTCGATAAATATGGTTTTCTC
>NZ_WHJF01000698.1:0-222 GCF_011682185.1 Massilia genomosp. 1 | reverse complement strand
TGAATCTTCTGGACGCGGGCTTTCGCCTTCTTCCAATTGCTGCTGAACTTGACCTTGCGGCTCATGCGCCGCTGGTAGCGGGCAAGGTTCTGTTGGTGCTTCTTAAAACTGTTGAGTGGTGCGACGACGCTGCCGTCGCTCATCGTGGCGAAGCGGGCGATGCCGACATCGATGCCGATGGCGCTCGTCGCCGTTGGCAATGGCTGTTCGGGCAGGATTTTC
>NZ_WHJF01000697.1:0-222 GCF_011682185.1 Massilia genomosp. 1 | reverse complement strand
CGTTACCGCAACAGTCGGGACGTTCTTGGCGAGCTGCGCAACGTCACAGTGAGCCAGTCGGGCGGCAAGTGGTTCGTGTCGATTCAGACGCAACGCGAGGTCAATGGCGAACGCCATTCAGGCACCGGGAAAATCCTGCCCGAACAGCCATTGCCAACGGCGACGAGCGCCATCGGCATCGATGTCGGCATCGCCCGCTTCGCCACGATGAGCGACGGCAGC
>NZ_WHJF01000696.1:0-224 GCF_011682185.1 Massilia genomosp. 1 | reverse complement strand
ACCGGCCTCATGATTCTCTTTTTGCATCGCCAACGCCTTGTTGCAGACGAATCGGCACGCGCCAGCGAAGCGGCGCATATTGCGCTCTTGCTCGCCATCTGGCATCAGTTCGTATTGATAGGCTTGTCGTCGTTGCATGCTTCGATTATAGCTTGGTCTATGAGTCATTACAATGAAATTCGCCACGGAAGACACGGTGTTTTCCTCATGCACCTACATTTGGT
>NZ_WHJF01000695.1:0-225 GCF_011682185.1 Massilia genomosp. 1 | reverse complement strand
CGCCTCAAGGACGAGTTTGGTGGCCGCAACATCATGGTCAAGGGACATGCCAAAGTCATGAGCCATTTGATGTTCGGGCTGCTCGCCCTCGGCGCCGCCCAGTTGATGCGACTTCGACGATGACCATACCGCTCAACTTTCTCTCGATTCCGCTCCGAATGTTTCAGGTACGGCATCCCCACGCCTTAAAAATGAGATTAGCCATGATTCCGCCGCCGTAACCGA
>NZ_WHJF01000694.1:0-225 GCF_011682185.1 Massilia genomosp. 1 | reverse complement strand
ACGGCGGAAATCCGCAAATGCGCCGCAAGGTCTTGTCCATGGTCAGGCGCTCGACCAGCCCGACGGTGGTGGTGATGCCCAGCACCGCCTTCGCCACGAAAGCATTCGCCAGCCAGGCCCGAACATGCGGCGGTCGGCCGATCCCGTCCCAGGAATCGTCAGCGAATTCCTCGATACGCGCCCACTCCAGAACGTAGATAAGGCGCTCAAGTTTCGGCGTCAAGA
>NZ_WHJF01000693.1:0-225 GCF_011682185.1 Massilia genomosp. 1 | reverse complement strand
GAGCGACTGGTTGAACGCGCCTACGAAGCCATGATCAAGGAACACCTGGGTGACCAGTTGATCGGACATATCAGCCGCGACGGCACGGCCATTGCTGCCCGCGAGCGGCCTGCAGCGGCGGCCAGCGCGGCACCGCGCAAGCAGGGCAGGCGCAAGGGTAAGCGCCCGGTCAAGCAAGCGGCACCAGCTGCTGGCTCGCCGATCCGGCGCCAGCGCGGCCAGACC
>NZ_WHJF01000692.1:0-227 GCF_011682185.1 Massilia genomosp. 1 | reverse complement strand
TCCCCCCTGTGTCAAACTGTTGTGAGACAACTTCATAACTCTAATTAAGGAAGTTGGTACCCACATGGAATCGAATATGACACCAGCAGCAGGACGCATCCAAGACGATATCGATGGTTTTTCTGACGGCGCCCCGCCGGTCGCCCTCCGGGCTCGCTCTGAGGCACCGTCAGAAAAAGCGGCAGCAAGTGCGGAGGTGGTTGCTGTGGCAAGGCGCCGCAAGTTCA
>NZ_WHJF01000691.1:0-229 GCF_011682185.1 Massilia genomosp. 1 | reverse complement strand
GCAATATCTGATCGTAAAGCGTGCCGAAGGCGGCGACGTCGGCGCCGCTCAGTACCATGCCTTTTTGTCGGACCGCCTCGCACAGCGCGTTGGTTTGGCAGAGGAACTTGCCCATTCGCTCGGGCCAGGCCTGGCCGGTCAGTTCCTGCACATAGACCAGTTCGCGCAGCAAATGGGCGTTGCACAGGGCGTGTATGCAATCGAGCGTCCAGTACGGCGCCCAGCAATC
>NZ_WHJF01000690.1:0-231 GCF_011682185.1 Massilia genomosp. 1 | reverse complement strand
CGCCGAAACTTGAGCGCCTTATCTACGTTCTGGAGTGGGCGCGTATCGAGGAATTCGCTGACGATTCCTGGGACGGCATCGGCCGACCGCCACATGTTCGGGCCTGGCTGGCGAATGCTTTCGTGGCCAAGGCGGTGCTGGGCATCACCACCACCGTCGGGCTGGTCGAGCGCCTGACCATGGACAAGACCTTGCGGCGCATTTGCGGATTTCCGCCGTTTGCAAAGCTGC
>NZ_WHJF01000068.1:0-37801 GCF_011682185.1 Massilia genomosp. 1 | reverse complement strand
CGCTTCATTGACTGTCCCGTTCAATTGGGTAGGGACGCTATCGCCCGCGACATTCCGATTCAAGTTGAAAAGGTCCTGCATCGGAAAAGCGGCGCTGCGGCGGTGGTTTGTGCAACATTCAGGCTAGCCTGCCTTCTGCTTCTTGATCACCGCCAGCACCGTGTTCCTGATCGTGTTGAGCACCGCGTCGGCCTTGAACGGCTTGACGATAAACCCCTGCACCCCGCGCGCCACCGCCGCCTGCACGGTGGGCGCGTCGAGCGTGCCGGAGACCATGAAAATCAGCGTCTTGGGCTGGTGCGCGCGGATCTGCTCGACGATCTCGCCGCCATCCTCGACCTGCTCCAAGGCCACGCACACGATCTGGGGATGGTACTTCTGCACCATCAGGTAACCCTTGAGCCCCGTATGCGTGTCGCCGACCACGTTGTAGCCGCCCTCCGTCAACACGCTGTTCAACAAGCCGCGCGAAATCGCATTCCCATCGACGATCACTGCTTTTAACATCGCGTCGTTTCCTTTTTTGGTCAGAACGTTTCGAATGCCAGCATGTTCCAGGTCACGCCCAGGCGCACGTCGGTCTTCAGTTGCACCAGTTGGCGCGACAAATACAACACCTCGCGTTCGGCACGCAGGCGCTCGCCCACCGGCGTCTTGAGAATGCCGGCGCCGGCCATCACCGCGTCCAGGTTGCCGTACGCGTTAAGCAGCTTGGCCGCCGTCTTCATGCCAACCTTGGACACGCCCGGCACGCCGTCGGTCACGTCGCCCATCAGCGCCAGCAAGTCCACCAGCAGCTCGGGCGCCACGCCGAACTTGTTGCGCACCCAGGCGTCATCATGCCACTCGCCCTTGAAATGGTCCCACACCAGCGCCCCCTGCGCAATCAGGCCGTGCAAGTCCTTGTCGGTGGACGCCACAATCGCCTCGCCGCGCCCTTCGGCCAGCCAGCGCAGCACCCCGGTGCCGATCACATCGTCGGCTTCGACGCCGGGCAGCATGAGCACGTGCAGGCCCTCGCCCGCCAGCTTCGCATGAAACCCGGGAAGCGCGTCGCGCAGGAAGGATGGCATGGGCGCGCGCTGCTCGCGGTAGCGCGGATACAGTGCGTGGCGCCAGGTCGGCCCGCCGTGGTCGAAAGCGGCCAGCACGTGGGTTGGCCCGTGCGCGCCCAACAGCTTGCGGAACGACGAGAGCGCGTGGCGCAGCGCGATGTCGGCCTTCTCGGCCGAATCGGGTTCGGGACTGGCCTCGTACACGCGCCGTACGATATTGAGCCCGTCGATGGCCAGCAGCTTGCCCACGGCCTTACTTGAGCAGTTCGTACAGGCCGCCGCGTTCCAGCGCGCGCTGGTAGGCCGGACGGGCGTGGATGCGGTTCAGAAAATCCATCAGCTTCGGATACTTGTCGCCCAGGCCGCCGCGCGAGGCGGCCGCTTCCAGCACGAAGCTGATCTGGATGTCGGCGGCGCTGAACTCCGGCCCGGCGAACCAGTTCGAGGTGGCCAGTTCGGCTTCGAGGTAGGCCAGGTGCTGCGCGATCTGCGGCAGGATGTAGGTCCCCTTGACCTTTTGCGCGATGGCGCGCGCGATCGGCTTGGCGAAGAACGGCATCGGGCTCGTTTCGACGCGGTCGAACACGAGCTTCATCAACAGCGGCGTCATGGCCGAGCCTTCGGCGTAGTGCATGAAGTAGGTGTAGCGCAGCTTGTCCGGGGTGCCGGCGGGCGGGACGAATTTGCCGTTGCCGTAGCGTTCGAGCAGGTAGTCGATGATGGCGCCCGATTCGGCCACCGTGTTGCCGTCGTCGGTGATGACCGGCGACTTGCCCAGCGGGTGTACCGCGCGCAGTCCGGGCGGCGCGAGCATGGTTTTGGGGTCGCGCTGGTACTTCTTGATCTCGTACGCCAGGCCCAATTCCTCCAGCAGCCACAAAATACGCTGGGAGCGCGAATTATTCAAATGGTGGACAATGATCATTGGGTTCTTTCGCCGGTGTTTAATCGGCGCTAGCTTAGCATTGTTACAGCCTGTTGACCACGGAGTCCCCATGAGCTTTGTCTCGCCGCGCTACCTGCCTTTCCTGATTTCCCTGCTCGTCTTCGGATGGTCGGCCATCCTTGCGTTCAGGGGCGATGGCCCCGGATGGTGGCTGGCGCTCCTCAGCGGCGCCCTCGCCGCAGTCGGCGTGGCCGACCTGGCCCAGACCCGGCGCGCGTTGCGCCGCAATTACCCGATCCTGGCGCACTTCCGCTTTTTCTTCGAGTCGATCCGCCCCGAGATCCGCCAGTACTTCCTGGAAGACGATACCGAGGCCAAGCCGTTCTCGCGCAACCAGCGCAGCATCGTCTACCAGCGCGCCAAGATGGAAACCGACAAGCGCCCTTTCGGCACCCAGCTCGATGTCTACGAAGCCGGCTACGAGTGGATCAACCACTCGATGGCGCCGGCGCCCATGGGCGACCATGACTTTCGCATCGAGATCGGCAACCACCCATCATGCCCGCGCGCGCAGCCCTACAGCGCCAGCGTGTTTAACATTTCGGCCATGAGTTTCGGCTCGCTCTCGGCCAACGCCATCCTGGCCCTGAACGGCGGCGCGCGCCTGGGCGGCTTCATGCACGACACCGGCGAAGGCAGCATCAGCCGCTATCACCGCCAGCACGGCGGCGACCTGGTGTGGGAAATCGGCTCGGGCTACTTCGGCTGCCGCAACCCGGACGGCAGCTTCTCGGAAGCGAACTTCGTCGCCAACGCCACCGCCCCGCAGGTGAAGATGATCGAACTCAAACTGTCGCAGGGCGCCAAGCCCGGCCAGGGCGGCATCCTGCCGGGCGCCAAGGTGAGCATCGAAATCGCCGCCGCGCGCGGCGTCACGGTGGGGGTCGACTGCCTGTCGCCGGCCAGCCATTCGGCCTTTTCGACCCCGATCGGGATGCTGCATTTTATCGAGCGCCTGCGCACCCTCTCGGGCGGCAAGCCGACCGGCTTCAAGCTGGCGATCGGCCACCCGTGGGAGTTCTTCGGCATCGTCAAGGCCATGCTGGCGACCGGCATCGTGCCCGACTTTATCGTGGTCGATGGCGGCGAAGGCGGCACGGGCGCGGCGCCCGTCGAATTTTCGGACCACGTCGGCACGCCCTTGCAGGAAGCGCTGGTGCTGGTGCATAACACCCTGGTCGGCGCGCGCCTGCGCGAGAAGATCAAGATCGGCGCCTCGGGCAAGATCATCACCGCGTTCGATATCGCGCGCACCATCGCGCTCGGCGCCGACTGGTGCAATTCGGCGCGCGGCTTCATGTTCGCGCTCGGCTGCGTGCAGTCGCAAAGCTGCCACACCGACCGCTGCCCGACCGGCGTGGCGACCCAGGACGAGCAGCGCCAGAAAGCGCTCGACGTGCCCGACAAAACCGCGCGCGTGGCCAACTTCCATCAGAGTACGATGAAAGCGCTGGCGCACCTGATCGCCGCCGCCGGGCTGACCCACCCCGACCAGTTGAATCCCCATCACCTGGTGCGGCGCGTCTCGCCCAACCAGGTCAAGCAGGTCTCGACCCTGATTCCCTACCTCTCCGAAGGCGAACTGCTCGACCCGGACCAGATCGAGCGCCTGCCGCCCGTGTTCGGGCTGTACTGGCCGATTGCGCAAGCCGAATCGTTCCAGCCGCTGGCGTGAGGCCACCGGGCAGGGGCAGCGAGGATACAGGTTTTATCCGCCCCAAAAAGCGCGGTTTGTCACAATGGCCATCAATTTTTCATTCGCTGCCAATTTGCGCCAATGCGGATTGCATAGCCGCGCATGGTTAGGTACTATCAAGCAATATTGCAATAATGAATTGCTGTAACGACAAGACCACCCTGGAGATAATGCATGCCGCGCCAACGCACCATCCGCCTGTCCGCCCTTTCAATGATCCTGTTGGCCGGCTCCCCGCTGGGAGCCGCACAGACCGCACAGACCGCGCCGATGGCGCCGGACATCGTCGCCACCCCGTTCGAGATGCCCGATCACGGCGCCGACTACGTCAAGCGCATCGTGATGATTCCGATGCGCGACGGCGTCAGGCTGCACACCGTGATCACCATTCCCAAGGGCGCCGCGCGCGCGCCGATGATCCTCTCGCGCACGCCCTACAACGCGGCCAAGCGCAGCGAGCGCAATGTGAGCCCGCACATGGCCTCGATGCTGGCCGAAGGCGACGACGGCTATGTGGCCAACGGCTACATCCGCGTGTACCAGGATGTGCGCGGCAAGTACGGCTCCGAAGGCGACTACGTGATGACGCGCCCCCTGCGCGGCCCGCTCAACGACACCCCGGTCGACCATGCCACCGACGCCTGGGACACGATCGACTGGCTGGTCAAGAATATCGCGCAAAGTAACGGCAAGGTCGGCATGGTGGGTTCGTCCTACGAGGGCTTCACGGTGCTCATGGCGCTGGCCGATCCGCACCCGGCGCTCAAGGCCGCGGTGCCGATGAGCGCCATGGTGGACGGCTGGCGCGGCGACGACTGGTTCCACAACGGCGCCTTCCGCGTCAATAACCTGTCGTACATCGCCGGCCAGACCGCCGCGCGCGGCAATGGGCCGAACATCGCCACCGGCGTCTACGACGACTACGAATTCGCGCTGCGCGCCGGTTCCGCGTCCGACTACGCGAAGCGCTTCGGCATCGACCAGCTGACGTTTACCAAAAAGATCTTCGAACATCCGGCCTACGACAGCTTCTGGCAGAACCAGGCGCTCGACCGCGTGCTCGGCGCGCGCGCGCTCAAGGTGCCGACCATGCACGTGGTGGGGCGCTGGGACCAGGAAGACATCTACGGTCCGTACGCCGCCTACGCCGCCACCGAAAAACTCGACACCAGCAACACCATGAACCACCTGGTGGTCGGCCCGTGGCGGCACAGCGGGGTCAATTACGACGGCTCGACCCTGGGTGCGATCCGCTTTACCGGCGACACCGCCGCCGAATTCCGGCGCGACGTCATGCTGCCCTTCTTTAACCAGTACCTGAAGGATGGCGCGCCCAAGGCCGACACGCCGCCGGTGCTGTCGTACCGCACCGGCGCGAACAAATGGCAGCGCCTCGACAAATGGCCGCTGACCGACGTCATGCAGCCGCTCTACCTGAAAGCCGGCGCGCGCCTGGACTTCGACAAGCCGGGCGCCGGCGCCAGCTCCACTCAGGCCGACGACTACGTGTCCGACCCGGCCAAGCCGGTGCCGTTCGTCGCGCGTCCGGTGCGCATGTTCGACGGCGCGGTCTGGAAGCCGTGGCTGGCCAGCGACCAGCGCGCGTTCTCGGACCGCCCGGACGTGCTGGCCTACGTGAGCGACAAGCTCGATGCGCCCTTGCAGATCTCGGGCCAGGCGATGGTCAACCTGTTCGCCTCGACCACCGGCAGCGACGCCGACTGGGTGGTGAAACTGATCGATGTGTACCCGGACGAAGTGGCGTCGCAGCCGGAACTGGGCGGCTACCAGCTGGGCATCGCGATGGATATCTTCCGCGGGCGCTATCGCACGGGCCTGGACAAGCCGGCCGCGATCGTGCCGAACAAGGTGGAGCGCTACCGCTTCGCCCTGCCGAATGCGGACCACGTGTTCCTCAAGGGCCACCGGATCATGGTGCAGGTGCAGTCCAGCTGGTTCCCGCTGTACGACCGCAATCCGCAAACCTTCGTGCCGAATATTTTCTTCGCCAGGCCGGGCGACTACCGCAAGGCCACGCACAAGGTGTTCCACGCGCCGGGCATGGAAAGCGCGGTCGAACTGCCGGTGGTGCCGGTCGCGAAATAAACCGGGGCCCGGCCAGCCGGCAGCGCCGTTATTGTGTATAAGGGAGTTCCTTTGATTTGCGTTAACAGGCGTCTCTTGCGAAATCGATCCGGCACGGTATTGCTCACTGTTTGTTTCTGGCTGGGCGCTTGTGTCGGCCTGGGCGGCTGCGCGCTGGTCAAGCTCAAGGAAGAATCGGCTACCTTCTATTCATCGACCGTGCTGGCCGGGTACGTGACAGGCGCCCAGGCCTGGGACGGGCCGGTCGTCGTCGCCGCCGGCACCATGCAAGGCGGACGGATCGACATCGTACACTACACCGTCCTGCACGAAGCGGGCGGCTATGAACTGATCGTGCCCAAGGGCGAATACACGCTGTTTGCCTTCGGCGACGCCAACGGCAACCTCACGCTCGACGCCGGCGAACCGGTCGGCCATTACAGGTCGGCGCCGGTGCGCGCCAGCGGCAGCGGTTCGCTGGTCAGCCTCGATGTCGTGCTCTCGGACACGCCGCAAAGCGCCATCCCGCCCGGCACCTCGGTCGCCGCGCGGTTGCCGGCAAACACCCACAGCACCCAGGTCGGCGCGCTCATGGCGCTCGACGACCCGCTCTTTTCGGCCCAGGCCGGGCAGCGCGGCTACTGGGCGCCGGTCGATTTTTTCAGGGAGGTGGGCGGCAATATCTACTTCCTGGAAGCGTACGATCCGCACAAGACGCCGGTGCTGTTCGTGCATGGCGCGGCCGGCTCGCCCCAGGACTGGCGCTACTTTATCGCGCACCTGGACCGCAGCCGCTACCAGCCGTGGATCTTTTACTACCCGTCCGGGTCCGCGCTCGATTCGATGTCGTACCTGCTGTACTGGAAGCTGAGCAATCTGCAGCGGCGCTACCACTACGACAAGCTGTACCTGACCGCGCACAGCATGGGCGGGCTGGTGGTGCGCTCGTTTTTGGCCGACTACGGCGACCAGTTCCCGGCCGCGACCCTGTTCGTGACCCTGTCCACGCCGTGGGGCGGCGATGCGCTGGCCGACCAGGGTATCGCCTACTCGCCGGCCGTGGTGCCCTCATGGCGCGACGTGCGGGCCGGCGGGCGCTTCGTGCAAACGCTGTTCCGCAAGCCGCTGCCGCGCGAGCTCGATTACTACCTGATGTTCGGCCACGGCGGCCGCTACAGCCTGCTGCGCCCCGCCAGCAACGACGGCGTCATCACCCTGGCCAGCCAGTTGCGCGCCGATGCCCAGTCCGAGGCCAGGCGCGTGTTCGGCTACGACGCCGGCCACGTCGGCATCCTGTCCTCGCCCGAGGTGTTCGCGCAGTACGCGGCGCTGCTCAAGGCGGCCGACCAGCGCGGCAGCGACGCCCCGGCGGCGGGCAAGGGCAAGCTGCGCGTGAGGTTCTCCGCGCGCAGCGACGCCACGCCGGCGTCGGCGCCGGTGCTGGTGCTGCAAGCGGTCGACAGCACGCGCGAGCGCATCGTGGTGCCGGTCGGCGCGCGCGACAGCGGGCGCGAACTCGGACCCTTCCCGCCTGGCGCCTACCAGGTGAGCCTGATGGCGCGCGGATTCAAGACCACGCCGGCCGCCGTGCAGGCAAACATCGGCCCCGGCTTTGTCCCCGAGCTGGCCTTCGCGCTCGCGCCGCAAGGCACCTTGTCGGGCTACATCGGGGCCGATGTCAGCGCCACCGACAACCCGGCCGGCAGCCTGCGCGCCGACCGGCGCGACATCGTCATCGAGTCCATCGTGCTGGCCAGCGCCAGCGAGCGGCGCGAGATCCGGCCCAACGGCGACACCAGCGACCGCACCCTGGACGCCTACCAGGCCGGCCAGGACCATGTGTACAAGACGTTTTTCTCCTTCGTCGGCCTGCAGGAAGGCGCGTATGACCTGACCATCAAGGTGGCCGGTCATGCGCCGTACCGGCGTACCTACCACGTGGTGCCCGGACAAACCGGTTACCTGACCGCGATCGACCTGGGCGCGCCGGAATAGGCTGCGCGCCAGTGGCGGCCACTTACTTCAGGTGAAGCTGGATCACCCGCTGCGACGGTGGCGCATCGGCGTTGGTTCGCGGGGCGGCCGGCCCATCCTCGCAGGTCCCGCAACTGCCGCACCCGCTGCCGCAGCCGCAGCCGCCCGACGCCGTCTTCTTGCCGAACAGCTTGTTGCGCAAGCGGTTCGGCAGATACTTCGATGCCGCATACCACGCGGCCACGGCGACGATCAGTCCCACGATCAGATAGTCAAGCATCTCAGGCTCCCATCGCGATGGCGACGCGGTAAGTGATGAACGAGGCGGTGTACGCCAGCGCGAACATGTAGCCGGCCATGATGAAGGCGTAACGCGCGCTGCCGGTCTCCCGGCGCACCACCGACAGGGTGGCGATGCACTGCGGCGCGAACACATACCAGGCCAGCAAGGACAGCGCGGTCGGCATCGACCACGATTGCGAAATGATGGGAGCGAGCGTGGTGGCCAGTTCGTCGCCGGTCTGCGAGAGCGCATACACGGTGCCCAGGGCGCCGACGGCCACTTCGCGCGCGGCCATGCCCGGCACCAGCGCGATGCAGATCTGCCAGCCGAAGCCGATCGGTTCGAACACCACGGCCAGCGCGCGGCCCAGCATGCCCGCGATACTGTAATAGATCGGCGGATGGGTGGCGCCTTCCGGGGCGCCGGGAAAACTCGACAGTAACCACAGCAGCACCATCAGCGCCAGGATCACGGTGCCGACCCGCACCAGGAAGATCTTGGCGCGTTCCCACAGGCCCAGGACCAGGTTGCGCAGGTGCGGCCAGTGGTAGCTTGGCAGTTCCAGCATCAGCGGCTGGTGCGTGTTGGCACCCATGAAGCGCTTGATCACCCAGGCCACCGCCATGGCGCTGAAAATGCCGGCGAAGTAGAGGATGAACAGCACCAGGCCCTGCAGGTTGATGAATCCAGCGCCGACATCGCGGTTGGGAATGAAGGCGGCGATGATCAGCGCGTACACCGGCAGGCGCGCCGAGCAGGTCATCAGCGGCGCGATCATGATCGTCACCAGGCGGTCGCGCGGATTTTGAATGGTGCGCGCGGCCATCACGCCCGGAATGGCGCAGGCAAAGCTCGACAGCAGCGGAATGAAGGCGCGCCCCGACAGGCCGACCCCGCCCATGATGCGATCCAACAAAAAGGCGGCGCGCGGCAGGTAGCCGCAGTCTTCCAGCACCAGGATGAAGAAGAACAGGATCAGGATCTGCGGCAGGAACACCAGCACGCTGCCGACGCCGCCGAGGATGCCCTCGACCAGCAGGCTGCGCAGCACGCCCTCGTGCATCATTGCGCCAAGCCAGGCGCCGAGCGCTTCGACGCCGCCGCTGATCATTTCCATCGGCAGCGCGGCCCAGCTGAACACGGCCTGGAACACCAGGAACATCAAGGCCGCCAGGATCAGCGGGCCGGCGATCGGGTGCAGCACCACGTCGTCGATTTTTTCGGACAGGTTGCCGGTATCGTTGGCGAAGCTCACGCAGGCGTTCAGGATGCGGCGCACTTCGCGCTGGGTTTCTTCGACCGGCACGGCGTCGATGGCCGACAGCGGCGCGGCCTTGAGCGGGGCGTCGCCGGCAGCACATTCGGGCATCAGGTCGAGCGCCTTGAGCAGGGCGATTTCGCCGCCGCTCTGCACGGCCACGGTTTCCACCACGGGCATGCCCAGTTCGCGCGCCAGCCTGGCGCTGTCGATCTTGATGCCGCGCTTGTTGGCCACGTCGACCATGTTCAGCGCCAGCACCATCGGCAGGCCGAGGCGGCGGATTTCGAGGACCAGGCGCAGGTTCAGGCGCAGGTTGGTGGCGTTGACCACGCAGACGATGGCGTCGGGCGCCTGTTCGCCGGCGCGCAGGCCGCCGACGACGTCGCGCGTGATCGCTTCGTCGGGCGTGGTGGCCGACAGGCTGTAGGCGCCCGGCAGGTCGAGTACTTTAAAGGCGCGCCCAAGGGGCGAGGTGAAACTGCCTTCCTTGCGTTCGATGGTCACGCCGGCGTAGTTGGCGACCTTCTGGCGCGCGCCGGTGAGCCGGTTGAACAGGGCAGTCTTGCCGCAGTTCGGATTGCCCAACAGCGCAATGAGCGGCGTGCGCGTCACTGCCTGGACTTGTGGTTCTACAGCACCCATTTTCTGCTTCCGTTGTTTCCGTCGTGTTGTCGTCGTGTTGTCGTTTATTCCGGCTTGACCGACACCAGCGACGCCTCGAAGCGGCGCAGCGCGAAGGTCGAGTCGCCCACCTTGACCGCGACCGGATCGCCGCCCGGCAGGCGCTTGAGCATGCGGATCGATTCGCCCGGCACGAAGCCGAGCTCCATCAGGCGGCGCGTGACATCCACGCCGGCACCCGCGTCCGCCGCACAGGGCGCGATATGGATCACAGTGCCGCTCTGGCCGGGGACGAGGGCATCGAGCGTGATCAGGGTGGGGGCTAGGGTCATATTGTCAGTTCACTAAGATAAGTGGAATTCGCGCTACATCGTGTTGGATACTAGCATCATAAACGTAAATGCGAACTATTTCTATTTGGAGTTGGCCCTTTTTTGCGTAAACCACTTGCAATCGATCTGGAGTTCCGACAGAATACAAATCTTAATGATAATGATTCTCATTATGGTGAAAGCGGCAATTTTGTCCGCCGACCCTGCTTAAAGGAAGGTGCTTCGATGATCGTCTGTGTTTGCAATAACATTTCCGACCGCGAAATTCGTCAGGCGGTCGATCTCGGCTTGTCGTCGATGGCCGAGCTGCGCCGCGACCTGGGCGTGGGCACCTGCTGCGGCAAATGCGCCAGTTGCGCCAAGCAAGTCCTGAACCAGCACCTTGAGAGCAAAACCATCCACGCCACCGAGTTGTCGTTCCGCTCGGCGCAAACAGCCTGAGTCCACCATGAGCGCAATGACCTTTTCCACCGACCCCGGCATGGGCGATCCCACTGCCGTGGTGGCGAAGCTGCGCGCCAAGTTCGGTCCCTTCGCGCTCGTCATCGCCATTCACGGCGCGCTGTTCTACCTGATTTCGAGCGGCCTGCTGCACCGCATGGCCGACGTGGCGCTGCCGCAGGCGATCATGGTCACCTTCGTGGCCCCGCCGCCGCCGCCCAAGCCGGCCGCCCCGAGCGCGCCGAAAATCGTGTCCGTGGCCACGTTGCGCCCGCCCCCGCGGGTGGTGGTGCCGCCCACGCCGATCGTGCAGGTGCCGGTCCAGAACACCATTACCGCCTCGCCCCCGTCGGCGCCGGTGGTGAGCGAAGCGCCGGCCGCCCCGGTGGTCGTGGCCGCGCCGCCGGCGCCGCCGGCGACCGGCCCCAAGACCATCAGCTCGGGCGTGGAATACATCCAGGCGCCGCAACCGGTGTACCCGACCATGTCCAAGCGCATGGGCGAACAGGGCAAGGTCGTGCTGCTGATTCTGGTCAATGAAAAAGGCATGCCCGACCAGGTCAAGGTACAGTCCTCGTCCGGTTCGTCGCGCCTCGACGAAGCCGGGCGCCAGGCGGCCCTGCGCGCGGTATTCAAGCCGCACGTGGAAGATGGCCACCCGGTGTCGGTGTATGTGATCGTTCCGCTGACCTTCCAGCTCGCCAGCTGATCGGTTTCGGAGCAACAAAAGACGGTCCAGGAGACCGTCTTTCGTCGTTAACGCCCGTTTTTTGCTATCATGGAGACACTCTCCATCACTAAAGAAAGCCTCCCATGAAGGGCGACAAGAATGTCATCCGGCTGCTCAATGCGCAGCTGACCAATGAGCTGTCCGCGATCAACCAGTATTTCCTGCATGCGCGCATGTACCGCCACTGGGGCCTGGAGAAGCTGGCCAAGAAAGAATACGAAGAATCGATCGGCGAAATGAAGCACGCCGACAAGCTGATCGACCGCATCCTGATGCTCGACGGCTTGCCGAACCTGCAAGCGCTGCACAAGCTGCTGATCGGCGAATCGACCCAGGAAATGATCGAATGCGACCTGAAACTTGAGCAAGCCGCGCATGCCACGGTCAAGGAAGGCATTGCCGCCGCCGAGCTGGCGGCCGATTACGTCACCCGCGATTTGTTCCTGATGATCCTGGAAGACACCGAGGAACACATCGACTGGCTGGAAACGCAGCTGGACCTGATCGTCAAGGTCGGGATCCAGAACTACCTGCAGAGCCAGATGGGCGAGCACGCTTAATCGGGTACTAAGGCTTTCGCTATTTTGCCCCGTCACTCAGCTCCGTCATTCCCGCCGAGGGCCGCCTTGGCGCGGGAATGACGCAGCTTAAGTCAACGAACACGGCGCAGCGTTACCCGCTGCGCCAGCGCGCCACCCATTTGTCGTAAAAGCCGAGGCTCCTCGGGATCGCCCCCGGGATCGCGCACAGCGCGCCGGCGAATTCATTGGCGCGCGCCAGGGTCGTTTCCAGCGCCCAGCCGCGCACGCGGCCGAGCAGGAACAGCGCCGAAAACGCGTCCCCCGCCCCCACCGAATCGATCACGAACGGCGGCAGCGGATTGTCGCGATGGACGATCACCGCGCCATCGGCGCCGAAGTACACCGAACCGCGATGACCCAGGGTCACGATCAGCGCTTCCAGCCCAAACATCTGCACCAGCACCGCGCACGCCGCGCGCACCTCGTCGCCATCGAGCGGCGGCGCGCTCGGATGGATATCCACATACCACGCGAACAGCGACTGCAATTCTTCCTCGTTGACCTTGACGATATCGGCCGCGTGCAAGGAGTGGAACACGCAGCGCTCGTCGAACTGGCCTTCGCGCAGGTTCAGGTCGAGGTAGCGCGTGGCGTTGCTGGCGTCGAGCAGCGCGTACAGGGTGTCGCGCGAACGCGGGCAGCGCTGCGCCAGGGTGCCGAAATAGATCGCCGACGCCTGCACCGATTCCAGCGCGCCCAGGGCTTGCTCGGGGTTGATGTAATCGTAGGCCTGGCCCGGCAGGATCACGAAGCGGTGGCCGCGCACGTTGCGCTCGGCCACCACGCGCCCGGTTTCTTCGATCGGATCGAACTGCAAACCGGCGTCGGACATGGCGAAGCGCTCGAATTCGGCGCGCACGATGGCGCCGTTCCTGTCGTCGCCGATGCGGGTGATCGCCAGTTGCGGCGACATGAAAGCCGCCAGGTGGCGCGCCACGTTGAACGGCGCGCCGCCTACCGCCTGCTCGCCCAGGAAATCGTCGACCAGCGCTTCGCCGTAGACCACGGTGGTGCTCATCAGCGCAGCACCAGTTCGGCCGGCAGTTGCAGGGAGGCGGCCGGACGGCCTTCGATCAGCGCCATCAGCGACGCCACCAGCGCCTCGCCGGCCGCGCGCACCGGCTGGCGGATGGTACACAAGGGTGGATGAAAATAGCTGGCCAGCGCGATATCGTCGTAGCCGACCACCGCCACCTCGCGCGGCACCTCGCGTCCGAGCGTGCGCAAGGTGTTAATCGCGGTCATGGCCAGCAGGTCGCTGCAGGCGAACACGCCGTCGTAGGCCACGCCAAGGCGCGCCAGCTGATGCACGGCGTGCGCGCCATCCTGCGCCAGGAACGAGGCCGGCACGCACAGCCGCGGATCGGGCTCGAGCCCCTGCGCGGCCAGGGCCTGGCAATAGCCGCGGTAGCGCTGCGCCACTTCGGCCTGGGTGATGTCGCCGATGAAGGCGATGCGGCGCCGGCCCGCCGCCAGCAGGTGGCCGGTGGCCAGCATGCCGCCGCTGGCGTTGTCGCCGCCGACAGTGACGAAGCGCTGGCCGGGCGCCTGCGCGCCCCACACCACCATCGGCACCTGGCGCGCCGCCAGCGCGTTGAGCTGCTCGTGGCGGCGCCACTGGCCGACCAGGATGATGCCGGCCACGCGGCCGCTATCGAAAGGCACGGCGGCCGCTTCCAGCTGCTCGGCGTCGACGCGCGAGAGCAGCAGGTCGAAACCGCGCGCGCTCAAGGCGTCGGCCAGGCTGCCCAAGAGGCTCAGGAAAAACGGATCGGACAAGTCCTGGCACGCCGCCGCGTCGTACGGCACCACCACGCCCACGGTGCGGTTTTGCTTCAGGCGCAGGTTCTGCGCGCCGATGTTGATGCTGTAGTTGAGGGAGCTGGCCAGCGCCAGGATGCGCTCGCGCGTGTCCGCGCTGACCAGGGTGCTGTGATTGAGCGCGCGCGAGACGGTGGCCTTGGACACGCCGGCCAGGCGCGCGATATCGGCCATCTGCGGGCGTTTTTGCAGGACTGCGCCGTGCGCGCGAATGAGGTCCATCGCCCCGCTTAGAAGGGCGCCGTGTCTTTGAACGATTGGCGCTCGGAGAGCTTGTCGAACAACTTGGCCAGGTTCGGGTAGCCGGTGCGCCAGTCGATCTCGGGGAAGCGGAAGGCGATCCAGCCGAGCGCGCAGCCGACGGCGACGTCGGCCAGGGTGTAATGGTTGCCCTTGCAGAAAGGCGACTCGCCCAGGTTGGTCGAGAGCATCGCCAGGCCGGCATGCACCTTGCCCATCTGGCGTTCGATCCAGGCCGCGCTCTGCTGCTCTTCCGGGCGCAGGGTTTTTTCCAGGCGCACCAGCACGGCGGCATCGAGCACGCCGTCGGCCAGCGCTTCCCAGACCTTGATGTCGGAGCGGTCGCGCCCGTTCGGCGGGAGCAGCTTGCAGACCGGCGTGAGGGTATCGATGTACTCGACAATGACGCGCGAATCGTACATCGAGCTGCCGTCTTCCATGATCAGGCACGGCACCTTGCCCAGCGGATTGGACAGATGAATCCGGGTTTCGGCCGTCCAGACGTTCTCGAGCTCGAAATCATAGTCGAGCTTTTTCTCGGCCATGACGACACGAACCTTGCGGACAAACGGACTGGCGGTGGAACCGATGAGTTTCATAGATGCTTAGAGTGAACGATTGGCTGACAGTATAGCATCGCGCCCGCCCTGCGATGGCCTCCAAACCGGCCCCGGCAACATGCCAGCAACACCGGCTTGACAAGGCTGCCAGTGGTAAAATATCGGTCTTTGCTGCATGCACACCACTCCTCTACTCCTCCATAAGCGCCCTCTCCCATGACCTCTACCGCTCCTTACTCCACGCTGTCGGCCCTGTCCCCGCTGGACGGCCGCTACGCCGCCAAAACCGATAAACTGCGCCCGATCCTGTCCGAAGCGGGCTTCATGCACCACCGGGTCAAGGTGGAAATTTCTTGGTTGCAAGCACTGTCGCAAGCGGGCTTCGCCGAACTCAAGCCGTTCTCGGCCGAAGCGACGGCGCTGCTCGACAAGCTGGCCAGCGATTTCAGCGAAGCCGACGCGGCCGCCATCAAGCAAGAGGAAGCGGTCACCAACCATGACGTCAAGGCGGTCGAGTACTGGCTCAAGGCACAGGTCAAGGATGTGCCGGAACTGGTCGCGGCGACCGAGTTCATCCACTTTGCCTGCACCTCGGAAGATATCAACAACACCTCGCACGGGATGATGCTCAAGGCCGCGCGCGACGGTGTGATGCTGCCGGCGCTGCAGGGCCTGATCGCCAGGCTGACCCAGATCGCGCATGCCAATGCCGAGCTGCCGATGCTCTCGCGCACGCACGGGCAGACGGCCAGCCCGACCACCCTGGGCAAGGAAATGGCGAACGTCGTCGCACGCCTGAAACGCGCGGTGCAGCGCATCGCCGACGTGGAGATCCTGGGCAAGATGAACGGCGCGGTCGGCAATTACAACGCCCACCTGGCGGCCTATCCTGATTTTGACTGGGAAACTTTCTCGAAGAACGTGATCGAGCAGCGCCTCGGCCTGACCTTCAACCCATACACGATCCAGATCGAGCCGCACGACTACATGGCCGAGCTGTTCGACGCCATCGCGCGCACCAACACCATTTTGCTGGACCTGAACCGCGATATCTGGACCTACATTTCGCTCGGTTACTTCAAGCAAACCACCAAGGCTGGCGAGATTGGTTCGTCGACCATGCCGCACAAGGTCAACCCGATCGACTTCGAAAATTCCGAAGGCAACCTGGGCCTGGCCAACGCCGTGCTCAAGCATATGGCGGAAAAGCTGCCGGTCTCGCGCATGCAGCGCGACCTGACCGACTCGACCGTGCTGCGCAATATCGGCGTCGGTTTCGGTTACGCCCTGCTGGCCTACGACAGCTGCCTGCGCGGCCTGAACAAGCTGGAAGTGAACGCGGCGCGCCTGGAGCAGGACCTGGACGCGAACTGGGAAGTGCTGGCCGAGCCGGTGCAGACCGTGATGCGTCGCTATGGCATCGACAACCCGTACGAGCAGCTCAAGGAACTGACGCGCGGCAAGGGCATTTCGAAAGTGGCGCTGCGTGAATTCGTGCTGACCCTGGCGATTCCGCAGGACGCCAAGGACTTGCTGCTGGCGATGACGCCATCGAACTACGTGGGCATTGCGGCCAAGCTGGCCAAAGCGATTTAAGCGCCGCGTTTCACGCCAAGCTGCAAAACGGGCCTGCGGGCCCGTTTTACATTCACTTACGACTGATACGGGTTTCCGTCTATCTGGCGAGGGTTCCCTGCGTTAATCTTTTACGCAAGATCAAACGAACAGGAGCACTATCATGGAACAGGTCAACACTCTCTCGCGTATTCATCCATTAATGGCGGCAGCGGCGCTGTCGGTCATCGCGCTCAGCGTGGCGGGCACGGCGGCAATCACCGGCCTGCTTCCAAGCTCCAAGGCCGACAGCAGCGTGGCGCAAGCGCCGCAAGCACTGGTCGCTCCGCAGGCGCTGGCGGCGCCGGTCGCACCAGCGGTACTGGTGGCCCAGCCGGCCCCGACCGCGCAGCAACTGGCCGATGCGCAGATGCTGGTAGCGAAATATTCGCCGCCGGTCGCACAGGCGCAGCCTGAACCGGAGCGGGTGTACCAGAAACCGGCCGTGAAGAAAGTGGTGCATCGCGCGCCACAGCACACCCGCGTCGCCCAGCGCCAGGAGCCGGCCTACCGCGCCCAGCCAGCCTATCGCGAACCGGTCCAGCAAGCCAGCGGCCCTAACTACGTGGGCATTGGCACCGGCGCGGTCATCGGCGGCCTGCTCGGCAACCAGATTGGCGGCGGCAAAGGCAAGAAAATTGCCACGGTGGCCGGTGTGATCGGTGGCGGCTTCCTGGGCAACGAAATCGCCAACCGTAACAAGTAATCCGGCGGCGCCTCAAGCGTTTCCAACCGGTGTCAGCAGAAGCCGGTGTCAAGCCGGTGTCTTAAGCCGGTGTCAGTCAAGCCGGTGTCGTCAAGCCGGTGTCAGGTCTGACATTCGGACACGAGCTAAGCTGTAAGACGCCGGGGTCCAAGCCGGTGTCAGGTCTGACATTCGCACACGAACTACGCTGTAAGAAGCCGGTGTCAAGCCGGTGTCTCAAGCCGGTGCAAGCCGGTGTCAGGTCTTGCAAGCCGGTGTCTGCAAGCCGGTGTCAGGTCTGACATTCGGACACGAGCTAAGCTGTAAGTGCCGTTTTTACAGCCGAGTGCAAGCCGGTGTCAGGTCTGACATTCGGACACGAGCTAAGCTGTAAGTGCCGTTTTTACAGCCGAGGCCGTGTCCGAATGTCAGACCTGACACCGGGGTGTTTAATAGCCAGGGCCGTTTCCGTATGTCAGCCGGCGCGGTGGCCGGCGGCAACGCCACTTTTTTCTTCTTCAATGCATCCATACCAGCTTGACCGCAATGTCGCGCGGCACGTCGCTGCGCGTGGCCAGCGGCCCGTATTCGGCATGCGCGCCGTTCAGGTTATTCCCCGACACCGACAGCGCCATATCGCGCCGCACGCGCCAGGCGAGGCGGGCGTCGAGCGCGCGGTAGCCGGGCACCTTGTCGCTGTCGAGCCGCGCCACCTTGCGCACCGCGACTTCCAGTTCCTTGTCGTCCGACAAGGTGAAGGTCGATCGCAGCTGCGCCGTGTGCGACGGGTCGCGTCCGCTGGTGCGCGGCGCGGGCGCGTCGTTGCTGCCGGCCTTGAGCGCAAAGCGCTGGTGCAGCGCCATCCAGCCGGCATTCAAGCGCCACCAGGACGTGGCCTGGTAGCTGCCCCACATCTCGATGCCGCTCGACTTGCCTTCCATTTTGCTGTCGAAGGTCAAAAAACCGCCGGCCACATTGTATTCCTGGGTACGCAAGTAGTCGTAGCGGTTGTGAAACACGGTGGCCGAGTAGGACAGCTGCGCCAGCGGCTGGCCGCGATAGCCGAGCTCGAACACCTTGGCCACTTCGGCGCGCACCTGCGGCCCGCCGCGCAGGAGATACGGGGGCTTGCCGGGAATATACGTGTCGGCGTCGAGCCGCGACGGCGCGCGCACCGTGCGCGAAACGCCGCTCCACAGCGCATGTTGCGGCGCCACCTGCCATGCCAGGCGCATGCTGGGCAGAAACTCGGCGCCGGTGTAATCATTGTGCTCGACCCGCGCGCCGAGCACCAGCCGCAGGTTCTCGCGCAAGGCAAGCTCATCCTGCGCGAACAGGCTGGACCAGTCCTGCTCGACCTTGGCCGGCAAGAAGGCGACCGTCTCGCTGTTGGTCACCGCATCCCAGGTGTGGCGCACATTGGCGCCCCACACCAGTTGCCCGAGACCGCCGGCGGGCAAACTGTGCTGGAATTGCAGGTCGGCCACCTGGATGCGCTCGGCATAGGTCGGCGGCACGTCGCGCTCGCTATGGTCGATGTAGCCTTGCAGCATCAGGCTGCCGCCGCCGGCCAGCGCACGGGTCCAGTGCGCCGTCAGGCTGGCGCCGGACGACTGCACCGTGCCCAGGTCGAGCTTGGTACCGGTGGTAATGGCGCCCGGTTCCGGCTGGTCGAGCACGCCCCGATAGGCGATGCCGACCACGCTGAACTGGTCGGCGCCGCCGCCCCAGTCGCGCCGCATCCCGGCCTGCCACTGGTGGCGCGCATCGTTGACGGGCGCACCGCTGGCCAGCCCGGTAGGGCGCTCGTTGAGATAGCTGGCCTGCACCCGCCAGTCGCCCGCGCCCTGGCGCACCGCCACATGGTTGCCGCGCTGGCCGGCGCGCAGCGCCACCAGGCTGCCCTGGGTGGCGCTGGCGGCGCGCGTGCTGATGTTGATGACGCCGTTGACGGCATTGACACCCCACAACGTGCCGCCGGGGCCGCTGATGACCTCGATCCGCTCTATGTCTTCGAGCATGACTTGCTGGGCGTCCCAGGTCACGCCAGAAAAGAAGGGCGAGTACACCGAGCGCCCGTCGATCAGCACCAGCAACTTGTTGGGAACGGTGTTGCGGCTGGTGTTCAAACCGCGCGCGCTGATGGCGTAGCCGTAGCCGCTGCTTTGCGCCACTTGCAGGTTGGGCGCCAGGCGCAGCGCCTCGGGCAAGGTGGCCGCGCCGGAGCGGCGGATATCGTCGGCCGTGATCACGAACACGGAAGCGGCCGCGGCGGCCAGGCGTTCCGGCTTTTTCGACACCGACGTCACCTCGATATTGGCCAGGTCCTCGATCGACATGTCGGCCATGGCGTTGGCCGCGACGGCCGACAGCTGGGCGGCCGCGGGCAGGGCCAGCACCAGCGGAGCAAGGGCGGGGGCGATCCAGCGCAACGGTGTCATCGTCATGGCGTTCCAGGCTAATCAATGCAGCAGCCATTCCCATGCTCAATGAATGAACTGGGTCTACAGCAATTTTACAATACGGATACGGCTGCACAAGGCGCGCACTATGGTAATCTGCCCTTCGCAAGCGACAATGCTGTTTATTTGGTATATTAGTCCTAATCAGTACTATTTCCAGGAGCAGGTCCATGCAGGAACGCTATACCATCACCGCGATCGTTTTCCACTGGCTCATCGCCCTGCTGATCGTGGGCGCCTTCATCATGGGCCTGGTGATGACCGATATTGCCGGCATCACGCCCACCAAACTCAAATACTATTCCTGGCATAAATGGGCCGGCGTAACGGTGCTGGCGCTGGCCGCCCTGCGCCTGCTGTGGCGCCTGACCCACGCCGCCCCGCCCTATGCGGCCACGATGCCGGCCTGGCAAAAAGGCGCGGCGCACGGCCTGCACGGCATGCTGTACCTGCTGATGTTCGCGGTGCCGCTGTCGGGCTACTTCTACACCTTGTCGGCCGGTATTCCCGTGGTGTACTTCGGCCTGTTCCAGTTGCCGGTCATCATCGCCGCCGATCCCGTGCTCAAGCCGGTCCTGAAAGCCGTCCACTACTGGCTCAACATGGGCCTGGCCGGCGCCGTCGTCCTGCACCTGGCGGCCGCCCTGAAACACCAGTTCATCGACCGCGACGGCGTGCTCAAGCGCATGCTGCCCTAAGTCACCCTATCGATTCCAAGGAGATTGTATGAAGTTTACCAATGGCACTTTGCTTGCCTCCCTGCTGGCCGTGGCGCTTGTCGCCGTCGCCGCCCCGCTGAAGACCGATCCGGCCAAGAGCATGGTGTCGGCCTCGTTCAAGCAGATGAACGTGCCGGTCGAAGCGAAGTTCACCAAGTTTGCGGCCAGCATCGATTACGACGCGGCCAAGCCGGACGCCGCCAAGGCCACCGTCGACATCGACACGGCCAGCCTGGACCTGGGCGATCCGCTGATGAACAAGGAAGTGGCCAAGAAGGATTGGTTCAATTCCGCACAGTTTCCCAAAGCGACGTTTGTCTCTTCGGGAATCAAGGCTGCCGGCCCCGGCAAGATGACGGTCAGCGGCAAGCTGTCGATCAAGGGCAAGACCACCGATGTCAGCTTTCCGCTGACCGTGAAAAGCGAGGGCGGCAAGCACACCTTCGATGGCGCGCTGCCCATCAAGCGCCTCACGTACAACATTGGCGATGGCGAATGGAAAGACACGAGCATGGTCGCCGATGAAGTCATCATCAAATTCCGCGTCAGCGCGGCGCAGTAAACGCAGTACCGTCACGCATTGAGAAGCACTTAATTCAAACGTCATTCAAACGTCATTCAAACGACACTTCAACCTACATCAAGGGACACCACATGAAAATCAAGCACCTGATCATCGCCATGGCCGCCGCCGCGACCGCCACCGCCAGCTTCGCCGCCGACACCTACAAGATCGACCCGACCCACACCTTCCCGAGCTTCGAAGCCGATCACATGGGTATCTCCATCCTGCGCGGCAAGTTCACCAAGACCGAAGGCACCGTCGTGCTCGACCGCGCCGCCAAAACCGGCTCGATCGACATCACCATCGATGCCGATTCGCTCGATTTCGGTAATGAAAAACTGAACAAGCACGCCAAGAACGAAGACATGTTCGACGTCGCCAAGTTCAAGGACGTGACCTACAAGTCGAAATCGATCACCTTCAAGGGCGACGTGCCGGTATCGGCCGAAGGCACCCTGACCTTGCACGGCGTGAGTAAACCTGTGACGCTGACCATCAACAAGTTCAAGTGCATCATCCACCCGATGCACAAGAAGGAAGTCTGCGGCGCCGATGCATCGGCTCAATTCCTGCGCACCGATTTCGGCATCAGCTACGCCGTGCCGCCGTTCGCACCGGAAGTCAAACTGGCCATCCAGGTCGAAGCGGTCAAGAACTAAGCAGCTGCTTGCGGCAAACGTGAAAAAGCCTCGCTTCCGGTGACGGAAGCGAGGCTTTTTGTCGTGCTTACCAGCTTGAGAGGCCCGGATTAACGGCCATCGCGGTCAAAGTCGCCCGGCATGGCGCGTTCGACTTTATCCCACGCTGCGCGGGTGGCCGACTTGGCTTGCTGCCAGTTCAGGCGCGACTTGCCTTTGACGGTATCCCACTCGTCCGACAGGTTGTTCTCGACCGAATCGAAGCTGGTGCCGGCATAACGGCCGCGGCTGTTGTAGCCAAGTTCGTACGCAGGACCGTAGTCGTCGTAGGTGTAGCCTGGCGAATAGTAAGGAGCGCTCTGGTACGAGCTGCGCCAGTAGGCTGCTTCTTCTTCAGGATTGACCAGTTGGCCGGCTGCTTTACCGGCCATGCCGCCCGCCAGTGCGCCGATCGCGGCGCCGGCTGCCATGCCGACCGGGCCACCGACCGCACCAGCGGCTGCGCCCATCGCTGCGCCGCTACCGGCGCCCATGCCCTTGGCAAAGTGATGCTCATGCAAGTCATCGCCCGCTTTCGGGTTGATGACTTCGGCTGCGCCCTTGCCGGCCAGGCCGCCGGCGATACCGCCGATGGCGGCGCCAGCGGCCATGCCGATCGGGCCGGCTGCGGCGCCGATGCCGGCGCCGGTGAGTGCGCCAGCGCCAGCGCCGACGCCGGTACCGATGATGTGCTCGCCTTTGTTTTCAGTCCAGCTGCGCTCGATGTGGGTAGCGTCGTCATCGTTGCGTGGGTTCACGCCCATCAGGATGCCGCCGTTCTTGATGCCTTCTTCGTAGTGTACGACGCGCTCTTCAGGAATGCCCGCGCCGATCAGTGCGCCCACCAGGCCGCCGGCGATACCGCCAGCGCCGGCGCCGGCCAATGCCGCTGCGATAGGACCGGCGACGACCAGGCCAATGCCAGGCAGGACCAGGGTAGTGCCGACGGCGGCGATGCCAGCCAGTACAGCGCCGATGGTGCCGCCGATGCCGGCGCCAACGCCCGCGCCTTCAGCCGCTTTGCTGCCGAGTTCAGTATCGGTATCGTTGAAATAGGTTTTGCGGGTGTCGTCCGACATCATCAAGGTGACGTCGTCCTTGCTGTAGCCGCGGTCGGAGAGGGAATTGTAAGCCCGCTCTGCACTGTCGCGATCACGGAACAGGCCGGTGACCATACGGGAATCTTTTTGGGTCGTGGTGTCGTAATTGCTCATTTCAATTTCCTTTCGAATTATGGATGTGCGGGGCTCGCATGCAAACCTGGAAATCAATGCCAGTGACGAAACGATAAGCCGGCTTGAACATTGCTTCCGTACGTTGCCGCACTCAACAACGGTGTTTCCAAATGGCATGAAAAATGCGCCGCTGCGGCTGGCGGGCGGGTTCGCGACGCGCGTGCGGCGGCGCGCTGACAGTGGGCATGGATGGGGGCGAGGGCGAGGGCAAGGGCGAGGGCGAGGGCGAGGACGAGGGCGACGGGGACGGCACCGGCACCGCCACCGCCACCGTCATCCCCGCGCAGGCGGGGATCCAAGGCTGTAGTTCAGCCCGTAACTACGGCACGACCTTGGGTCCCCCCTGCGCGGGGACGACGGTGATGGCGCGTGGGCGGCGCTGGAAGACGGCGCATTGCGCAGCATGCGTTTTCACAACTTCCTCATCCAAAAAGATGTTGAATCGTCCATTACGTTCGTTGCCGCACCGACCATGCAGATGGCCCGGATTATTCTTTTCCCATGGCCCGGCGATTGCACGTGGCCGGGTAAATTACTTAACCAACTGGAGGAATCAACATGTTATTCATCATCTGGATCATCATCGGCGGCATCTTGGGTTGGCTCGCAAGCATGGTCATGAAAACGGACGCGCAACAAGGCATCATCCTGAACGTGATCGTCGGTATCATCGGCGCGGCCCTGGGTGGCTGGCTGCTCGCCCCCTTGTTCGGCACCGGCACCATCAATTACGATGACTTCAGCGTCCCGTCGCTGCTCGTGTCCTTCCTGGGCGCCGTGATCCTGCTGGCCATCGTCAACCTCCTGCGTCGCGGTAAAGTACGCTAAATGCAGCTCTCCCCATGACCAACGCCTGCCGGCGTTGGTTTTTTTTTGCCTGGATTTCCCGATGACCAAAAAACCCCTCTACGTAGCATTGATCAGCTGTGCGCTTACCTTGCTGGGAGTGTTTTTGGTTTTCAATTTCATGCCGAGCGAGAAAAAAATCGAGCGGCAACTGCATCGCCTGTACGACACCGACGATCCGCAATTCCGGCGCTCCATGGGCGTGCTGCTGGGTCCCCCCATTCTCGAAGGTAACCGGGTCGAGGTCCTGCTCAACGGCGACCAGATCTTCCCGTCCATGCTCAAGGCCATCCGCGAAGCCAAGCACACGATCACCCTGGAAACGTATATTTACTGGTCCGAATCGATCGGCAAGGAATTTTCCGACGCCCTGATCGAACGCGCGCGCGCCGGCGTCAAGGTCCACGTCATGCTCGACTTTGTCGGCAGCATGAAAATGGACAACGCCGCCATGGACCAGATGAAACAGGCCGGCATCGAGCTGCAGCGCTACCACAAGCCGGTCTGGTGGAAATTCACGCGCCTGAACAACCGCACCCACCGCAAGGTGCTGGTGGTGGACGGCTACATCGGCTTTACCGGCGGGGTCGGCATCGCCGACCAGTGGCGCGGCGCCGGCCAGGACAAGAAGCACTGGCGCGACACCCACTTCCGGGTCGAAGGCCCGGTGGTCGGGCAGATGCAGGCGGTGTTCGCCGACAACTGGACCAAGGCCACCGGCACCGTCCTCGATGGCCCGAATTACTTTCCTCCACTCAAACCCGTGGGCGGCCATGCGGCCCAGATGTTCAGCAGTTCGCCCAGCGGCGGCAGCGAAAGCATGCTGCTGATGTACCTGATGGCGATCACCTCGGCGCGCGACACCATCCATCTGTCGAGCTCGTATTTCGTGCCGGACCAGCTGACCATCAACGCGCTGGTCGCGGCCGCCAAGCGCGGGGTCAAGGTGAAAATCATCACGCCCGGCGACGACATCGACTCGGACGTGGTGCGGATCGCCTCGCGCGAGCGCTGGGGCGCGCTGCTCGAAGCCGGTGTCGACATCGCCGAGTACCAGCCGACCATGTTCCACGTCAAGGCGCTGGTGGTCGATACCCTGATGGTGTCGGTCGGCTCGACCAACTTCGACAACCGCTCGTTCAGCCTCAACGACGAAGCGAACCTGAACATCGTCGACCACGCCTTCGCGGCCGAGCAGGTGGCCATCTTCGAGAAAGACTGGAAACTGTCGCGCCCGATTACCCTGCAAGCATGGCAGCAGCGTTCGTGGACCGAAAAAGTGGCGGGCGAAGTGGCCTCGCTGGTGGGCGGCCAGTTGTAAGGGGCGGCGCATGGCGGGGGATGGCGCGGCCGGCACGGCCGGCGGCCCGTCAGAATTTGATTGACTATTATTTTGGCGATACGGATACTCTAGGGCGCTCAGCGAGCCAAGCCTGTTCCGATTGACCAAAAAGAGACGAAATGCGAATGAAAAAGACCTTCCTAACGCTAGCCATCCTCAGCACCGTTGCACAAGCCGACGAAGGCATGTGGATGCCGCAGCAGCTGCCACAAGTAGCCAAGCAACTCAAGGCCGCCGGCCTCAAGCTCGATCCGGCCAACCTGACCAAGCTCACCGAATTTCCGATGAATGCGATCGTCAGCCTGGGCGGCTGCTCCGCATCGTTCGTCTCGCCGCAGGGCCTGGTAGCGACCAACCACCACTGCGTGTACAACAGCGTGGCGGTCAACTCGACCCCTGAGCGCGACCTGCTGGCCAACGGCTTCCTGGCCAAGACCCATGCGGAAGAATTGCCGGCCGCGCCGGGCAGCCACATCTTCGTCACCAAGGACGTCGCCAACGTCAGCGACAAGATCATCAGCCCCGAGGTCGCCAAACTGGCCGGCAAGGCGCGCGTCGACGCGATGGAAAAGAACATGAAGTCGATGGTTGCCGAGTGCGAAAAAGACGCCGGCCACCGTTGCACCGTGTCCAGCTACTACGGCGGACTCGAGTTTTACCTGATCAAGCAGCTGGACATTCGCGACGTGCGCCTGGTGCATGCGCCACCGGCCGGCGTGGGCAAATTCGGCGGCGACACCGACAACTGGATGTGGCCGCGCCACACCGGCGATTACGGCTTTTACCGCGCCTACGTGAGCAAGGACGGCAAGTCTGCCGCCTATTCCAAGGACAACGTGCCGTACGTGCCGACAACGCACCTGAAGATCGCCCGCGAAGGCGTCAAGGAAGGCGACTTCATCATGGCGCTCGGCTATCCGGGCCGCACCAGCCGTCATCGCCTGCCGTCGGAAGTGGTGGCTGCCTTCGATTGGGACTATCCGACCTTCGTGAGAGTATCGGCTGAAACGCTGGCCATTATCGCGCACGAGACCAAGACCAATGAAGACGCCAAGCTGAAATACGCCGGCCAGGTCGCCAACGTCAACAACTACTACAAGAACCGCAAGGGCATGATGAACAGCTACGAAGGTAGCGACATTTTGGCCCGCAAGACGCGCGAACATGCTGAGATGAAAGCCTGGGTCAATGCCAACCCGGCGCGCCAGAAAGAATACGCGGCCGACATCGAGCAGGTCGAGAAGCTCATTGCCCAGCGCGACGCCGAAACCAAGCGCAACTTCTTGCTGCCGCGCGCCACGCCGCAACTGCTGACCGTGGCGCGCCGCCTGTACCGCCTGTCGAACGAAAGCACCAAGCCGAACGCCGAGCGCAAAACGGGTTACCAGGAACGCGACCTGCCGACCTTGACCGCGGGCGTGGCGGCGATCGAGCGCAGCTACGACGAAAAAGTCGACAAGGCGCTGGTCCTGAACTTCCTGAAGCAATATGCGGCCCAGCCGAAAGCCGAGCGCAACGCCAGCTTCGACGCCGCTGTCGGCGTCAACGACGGCATGAGCGAAGCCCAGCTCAAAGCCGTGCTCGACACCATGTACGCCGGCTCCAGGCTCGGCGCCAAGGAAGAGCGCGCAGCCTGGGTCGGCAAGACCCCGGCCGACTTCAAAGCCAGCAACGACAGCTTCATCAAGGCTGCGGTAGCCATGTACGACGCCGGCATGAAGCGCGAAGCCGAAGAAGAAGAGCTGGCAGGCAAGATCCAGCAAGCCTACGCCACCTACATGAAGGCCAAGATCGCCTACATGACCAGCAAGGGCCAGCCGGTCTATCCTGACGCCAACGGCACCCTGCGCGTCACCTTCGGCAAGATTGCCGGCCGCGACCATGGCGCCGACGGCACCGGTTCGTGGAGTGCCTTCACGACCGTCAAGGGCGTGGTAGCGAAAGCGACCGGCGAAGGCGAGTTCAACGCCCCTGCGGCGCAACTGGCGGCGATCCAGGCCAAGGATTTCGGCAAATATGTCGATCCGAAGCTCAAGACCGTGCCGGTGAACTACCTGGCGACGTTGGACATCACCGGCGGCAACTCCGGTTCGGCGGCGCTCAACAGCAAGGCCGAGTTCATCGGCTTGGCGTTCGACGGCACGCTGGACTCGATCATTTCCGACTGGGACTTCAACAAAGCCAACACGCGCGACATCCAGGTCGACGTGCGCTACATGTTGTGGAACATGAAGCATGTCGACAAAGCCGACAAGCTGCTCAAAGAAATGAACGTGGAATAAGCTGAGGCGGGGCTGTCCGCCCGTCCTTCTCCGATGCCTGCCTCCTCCGGGACGCAGGCATTTTTTTCGTCCACCGCTGGCGGGCGGCATGAACACTATGCCAAGCGATGACAAAATTCTACAATTTTTAATACCAATCTACGACCAGTAGAGTTACTATACATTCCAATCTAAGACCACATTCCCCAACCGGGGTCAGAGCTTTAACTTGAAACAGTTGCAAAACAGCTAGTTGCAAAACCGGAGTCAGGCCCTAATGGCGTTAAGTTAAGCGGCTTTCTGGCCACAAGCCTAAAAACCGTCTTTCCCGCGCAGGCGGGAATCCATCCATAGCACCTTCGCTCATCATAGGTGCTATAGATTCCCGCCTGCGCGGGAAAAACGGAGCTTAAGTTAACGCCATTAGGGTCAGACCCGATTCGTTGCAAAACCGTGCAAAATTGGGGTCAGGCCCCAATGCAGTTCTGCCATTCCCGCGTAGACGGAAATGACGAGGCGGCGGGGGCTGATCGACAAGGCGTTTGTTGCTAATTAAAGCTCTGACCCCGGTTGTAAGGTTTTGGAGCTCAGCCGTAGGAATGTCGGAAATTTTTTCAGGTGGAAAACATGTTCGAGAAACGCACGCATCTGCTCTACTTTTCCCTGTTTTTCATCCTCTACGAACTGACCGTTTACTTGTCGAACGATATGATCATGCCGGCCATGCCGCAGGTCGTGCGCGAATTCCAGGCGTCGAACCGGCATATCGGACTGTCGCTGAGCCTGTTCATCCTCGGCGGCAGCATGCTGCAGATCTTTCTCGGCCCGGTCGCCGAGCGCGTCGGCAAGCGCAAGGTCATGCTGGCCGGCGTGGCGCTGTACCTGGTGGCGACCTTGCTGGTGCCGTTCTCGGCCACCATCGGCCAGTTCCTCACCGCCCGCTTCTTCCAGGGCATGGGCTCTTGCTTCATTTTCATCGGCTACGCCGCCATCCACGAACTGTTCAACGATGCCGACGCCGTCAAGCTGACCGCCATGCTGTCCAATACCACCGTTTTCGCGCCGCTGATCGGCCCGGTGGTCGGCAGCGCCGTGATCAGCATGTTTCCGTGGCAATCGATTTTCGGGATCGGCTTTGTGCTCGGCTGTATCGCCTGGCTCGGCCTGTTTACATTCATGCCGCGCACGGAAACGCGCACACCGCCCGCCGACCTGGCCGCGATCCGCGCCAGTTACCTGACCATCGTGCGGAATAAGAAATTCATGTCCGGGATCCTGATCGCGGCCTTGGCGATTACGCCGCTGACGGCCTGGATCGGCTTGTCGCCGCTCATCATCATGGAACACATGGGCCAGCCCTATGGCACCTATATCTTGTACCAGCTCGTGATTTTCTCTGGATTTATCCTCAGCACCATGGCGATTCAACAACTCGGCGACGGCTTTTCGCTCACCCGCCTGATTCGCCAGGGCGCGGCGCTGGCCGTCGTCGGCATGCTGGGCGCCGGGCTGGTGTACCGGCACGGGCACTTGTTCATTGTCTGCATGTTTATCTTCTCGGCCGGCTTCGGCCTGTTTAACGGCGCCCTGATCCGCCTGTCGCTGACCGCCACCGGCGTGTCGATGAACCTCACCTCGTCCGCCATGAGCCTGCTGTATTGCGTGTATATCGCCGCCGGCGTCGAGATCTATAACCTGGTGGGCGCGTATTTCGACTATTCGCTGGCGTCGTATGCGCTGTTCAACGTGCCATTGGGCGTGCTGCTCGGCATCTGCCTGATGCGCTTTGCCAGGAACCACGATGGACCAGAGCCGGCCCTGGCGCAATCGCCCCAGGCCGAATAAGCAATCGGATACGGAACGGAGGCAGCAATGCATGTCGATCTGGCGTATGAAGTGCTGATCAAGGATCTGAAAGCCGAATTCCTTGCGTATAAACAGTGGGAAGCGTTTTGCCGGCAGGATGCGCATGGCGGCGCCGACGCCCGGGCGCGCCTGCACGCGGCGCAATCGTCCTACCACGTCCACCTGCGCGAATTACGGCGCCTGGTGCGCCGCCATGGCAGCGACTTCGATGCGCGCAGGGCCTCGTCGCTGCTGGCCATTCCCACCCAGCCGCTCGCGCCGGACGAGTTGATCATGCACCGGATCTGGCTGGGCGGGGCGCTGCCGGCCATGGCGCGCGAATCGGTACGCCAGTGGGATTGCGCGCTCGACGCCATCGGCGCGCCGGACAGCGGCCCATACCGGCTGGCGCTGTGGGTCTGGAATGGCGCGCAATTGCGCGACGATCCCTGCTTTCACCCGGCGCCGGGCGCGCACCATGCGATCGGCACGTATCTGTGCGGCACGCGCCTGCTCACCGTGCATGCGCTCGACGCCCTGGCGCGCGAATGCGGCCCCGGCATCGCCGCCTTGCTGGCGCAATTGCACCGCCAGCGCTATTTCGTGAACCTGGCCGACTATTTCAGGCTGCTGATCCTGCACCACTGGGGCGGCATCTATCTCGATGCGGACAGCATGCCGTACCGCCCCGCCACGGTGTTCCTGTGCAAGCCGGAAGTGCCCGACTACGTCAGCTTCGCGGTGAACCGGGAGAGCAACCGTCTGGATGCCAGTTTCGTCTGCTGGATGAATCTGTTCAACGATGAAAACGGCATGCTGGTCGCGCGCAAGGCCAATCCGGCCATCGCGCAACTGATCGCGCGCATCGATGCGAATCTGGGCGCGATGGGGCCAGGCGTGCCCGATAAGGACGAGGCGCACGGCGTACGCTACGCCGCCACCCTGCACGACGCCACCTACGGCGCCTGGCACGACACCATCGGGCGCTCGCTGGCGGCCTACCACGACCTGGTGGCGCGCCACGGCGTGCTGCATGACGATGCGCCGGAAACCATCGTCAGCGGCCTGCACGGCATGCGCCTGCGGATCGACGCCCTCACGCGCCAGCCGGCGCCGCTCACGCCGTCGGAACAGGCCGGCTACGACAGTTGCATCGCCGCGCTCGAGCAACGCGGCTGGCGCCTGGCCGACATCGGCGCGCTCGCCGAGGTGGCCGTGGTCTTGTCCAGCACCGAAGTGCCGCGCATGGCGTACGCCTCGCAACTGCGCGCAGCGGCGCCGGGCTGCCACTATTATTCGTTCCTGTCGCAAGACCGGCAACTGGACCGGGTCAACGATCTGTTCGGCGCCTATCTGATGGCCATCAATGCCGAACGCATCCGGCGCGGGAACTTCTGGCACACAACGCATGGACACGCCATGCCGGACCAGCGCAGCTATGCCAAGGTCCACGCCAACCTCACCACACGACTGCGCGGTGCCCATGCAAACGAACGCTGAACCGTACGCTTTCCTGCCCGGTGCGCAGATCGGCGAGGCGCAGCGCGACCGCATGGCGGCGCTGCTGTTCGCCACCAGTTATCTCGAATACTGCTCGTTCGGCAATCGCTTGCGCCTGCCCCTGGCCGCCTTGCAGCGGCGCCAGAATATCGATCCGTATATCGCCCATGCGCGCGGCCTGTTCGATGGCGCCGGCCGCTTCAGCGGCTTTTACACGGCCGCCACCATCGCCGAATTCGCCCGGGTGAACGCCGTGTCGTATTACCGCGACGAGATGCGCGCGATGGACGCCGCCTACGACGCCTTTATCGCCCTGCACGCGCGCGATAAGGACCTGTTCGTGGCCAGCCTGGCAGTGGAGGAGCGCTGTCGCGGACGCGGCCTGCTGAAGCTGATGCTGGCCGATATCGAGGCCCTGGCGCGCAGCAAGGGCAGCGCGCGCATCGTGCTCACGGTGTGGGAAAACAGCGCCGCCTTCGGCATTTACCTGGACAAGGGATGGCGCTCGTGCGCGCTGTTCGATTACGCGGCCGAGCTGTTTTTCGACCGCCTGCATTTCATGGAACTGGTGCTACCTGGAGGATCGCAATGAACACCCATATCGAGGCCATCGGCAAGCATAGCGTCGGCACGCGCAATCAATCGACCTTGGCGAGCGCCACGGCGCGCCTGAACGACCGTTCCAACGGCGCGCCGCTGCGCGTGCTGTCGGAAACCGATTGGGACTTCTGGATACAGAACGGCTATATCGTCATTCCCGACGCGGTCGGTCCGGATCAACTGGCGCGCCTGGAACAGCTGGTCTGGGAATTCGAGGAACTCGATCCGCACGACCCGGGCAGCTGGTATCCGCCCGAAAAATCGCGCCTGAGAAAAACAGAGCTGAGCTTTAACGCGGGGATGATAGAGTTATACAACCACCAGTATCTGTGGGATACGCGCCAGATGCCGCGGGTACACGACGCTTTTACCGATATCTGGGGCACGCGCAAGCTGTGGGTGTCGATCGACCGCGTCAACCTGAACCTGCCGCCCGAGCCGGGATTCGCATTCAAGAGCTTCATGCACTGGGATTACGACCCGGAAAATGCGTCGCCTAGCGCGCCGCCGAATGTGCAGGGCGTGCTCTCGATCGGCGACCAGACCGATCTCGAGGTGGGCGGCTTTGTCTGCGTGCCGTCGCTGTTCCGCGATTTCGACGCCTGGCGCCGCACCCAGCCGGCCGATTGGGACTGGTACCGGCCGGATGTCTCGGCCTTGCCGCACGTGCCGGTATTGTTGAAAAAGGGCGATCTGCTCATTTTTAACAGCCGCCTGTGCCACGGCATCCGCCAGAATGTCTCGGCCGGCAAGGTGAGGATGGCGCAGTATATGTCGATGATGCCGGCGCAGGAGCATGACGAGGCCTTGAAACAATGGCGCATCCGTTCCTGGCGCGAGCGCGAGGCGCCGGCCGGATACAGCCTGCACGGCGATCCGCGCAAATGGGAACAGACAAAATACCCGCGGGCGCAATTATCGCCGCTGGGCGAACAACTGCTGGGCCTGCGGCCATGGCAGGACACGGACTAGATTTCTTACGGATAGCGAGGATTTTCAAGATGCAAGCGACTATGCAGCACAACATCGGGCAGTTATTCATGGTCGGCTTCGACGCCCTGGAGCCGAACGAGCATATTATCGGCCTGATCCGGGAGCGCCGCATCGGCGGCGTGATCCTGTTCCGGCGCAACGTCCACACGCCGGCGCAAGTGTCCCGGCTGTGCCAGAAGCTGCAAGAGATTAACGCCGAAGTGAGCGAGCAGCCCTTGCTGATCGCGCTCGACCAGGAAGGCGGCATGGTGATGCGCATCGAACAGGGGGTCACGCCGATTCCCGCCGCCCTGGCTTTCCAGGCGGCCGGTTCGGTGGACGACTGCCGCCAAGTGAACTTCATCAATGGCGACGAGATGCGCCAGATCGGCATCAACATGCTGCTCGCGCCCGTGCTCGATGTGAACAACAACCGCCTGAACCCGATCATCGGCGTGCGCGCCTACGGCGAAGATGCCGACACCGTGGTGCGCTACGGCATGGCGGCCTTGCGCGGGCAACAAGAAGCGGGCGTGATCGTCACCGCCAAGCATTTCCCCGGCCATGGCGACACGGCGGTCGACTCGCATTATTCCATGGCGCTGGTGCCGCACGACCTGGAGCGCCTGCGCGCGGTCGAGCTGGCGCCGTTCCGCGCCGCCATCGCCGCCGGCGTGGACGCCATCATGACGGCGCACGTGGCGTTTCCCGCGATCGAACCCGATCCGGCGGTGCCGGCCACCCTGTCCAGGGCCGTGCTGACCGGCTTGCTGCGCGAAGAGATGGCTTACCAGGGCGCGATCATTTCGGACTGCCTGGAAATGGGCGCGATCGCCGACGGCGTGGGCGTGGCGGCGGGCGCGGTGGCGACCTTGCAGGCGGGCTGCGACATCGTGCTCATTTCGCACCGCGAAGAGCAGCAGCGCGCGGCCTTGGCGGCCGTATCGGCCGCCGTGGCGCAGGGGACGATCGCGGCGCAGCGGATCGAGGAAGCCTTGGGGCGCGTGCGCCGCCTGAAGCAGGCGCGCGCGGTGGGCGGCTGGCGCGAGCGCGCCGCCGTCCCAGGCGGCCTGATGACGGCCGAATCGATGGCGCTGGCAAAAAAAGTGCAGAAAGCGGCGCTGCTGGTGCAGGGCGATTTCCGCCCGCTCGACCCGGCCTTGCCGGTGCGCCTGATCACGGTCGAGGTGCGCTCGCGCAGCGAAGTCGATGAAGTGGCGAACGGGCGCAACAACGAAGCACGCAGCTCGATGCTGCCGGCGCTGCGCCAGGCCGGGCTGGACGTGAGGGAATATGCGATCTCGGCCGAGGCGTCCGATGCCGAAGTGGCGGCGGCGATCGCCTTCGCCGCCGGCGCGCCGCAGATTGTGGTGCAGACCTACAACGCGGTGCTGGTCGAAAACCAGCGCCGCCTGCTGGCGGCCATGCCGGCGGACAAGCTGTGGGTCGTCGCCGGCCGCCTGCCGTACGACCTCGACCTGGCGCCGCAAGCGCAAGGCCGCCTGGCCGCCTTCGGCTGCCGTCCGGCCGCGCTGGAGCCGGTGGTCGAACGCCTCACCCAGGCGGCATAATCCCCGCCCGCCCGGCGCGCCGGGCGGGCGTAAGCGATCGACCAGCGATGCCGGCTTTGGCGTAACTCCACCAATGTCTGTCGCATTCCAACAAGACGCTGTCCATACCGGCCCCGTACATTGGCTGCTCCATCCCACGGAGGAGCCACCATGTCGGACAGCATCAAGCGTCGTCATCTGATGGCAGCAGCGGGCAGCCTGGCCGCAGGCGCCAGCCGCGCCGACGCCAACCGCTGCCGCTTCATCCCCGGCAACCGCGCCGGACATTACGAGAGCTATTTCCTGCGCGCCAACGAGGCTGGCCGCGCGCGCGCCTTCTGGATCCGCTACACCTTCTTCAGCCCGGCCGGCCAGCCGCAACTGGCGCTGGGCGAAGTCTGGGCGCTGTGGTTCGATGGCGAACAGCGCCGCATCATGGCGCTCAAAAACCAGTTCGCGCTGGCGGACTGCGTGATCGGGACGGGCGCGCCGGACCTGCTGATCGGCCACGCGCACCTGAGCGCCACTTGCCTGGCCGGCAGCGCCAGCGGGCCTGGCCACAGCATCGCCTGGGCGCTCGGCTACGACGCGCCGCATCCGCCGCTGCTGCTGCCGGCGTCCATGTACGACGGACGCTTTCCGCAAGCGAAGGCGCTGGTGGGGGCGCCGGGCGCGCTGTTCTCGGGCCAGGTGGCCGGCTTCGACGACGCGCCCGAGGTGTTTTTGGAATGCTCGACGGCGTGCCTGAGATGGGGTGTACTGCGCTCTCCGCAGATGAGCCTGGTGGTGCTGCGCATCGGCGCCCTGGCATTGTCGCTCAACAGCATTACGCAAGCGCTGCGCACGCGCGCCCGGATCGACGGGTTTACCTGGGACATCGATGCCCGCGCCGACGGCGTGCGCATCGAGATCCGCATCGATGCGCCGCGCGACGCGTTTGCCGGTCTGCATTATGCGAATCCGCCGGGCGGCATCAAGACTTGCCTCAATTCCAAGCTGGCCTCGTGCAGCATGACCGTCAGCTTGCGCGGGGAGCCAGCGCGCAGGTATGGCTCGCGCCACGGGGCCGCCTTCGAACTCCTCACCGACCGCAACGAGCACGGCGTGACCATCCTCGCCTGACACGAAAGCATCCATGACACCGATCCCGACCCCACGCCGGCAATGGACCGCCCTGCTGCTCCTGGCAAGCATCCTGTGCCACGCGCAGGCGGCGCCGCCAGCGCTTGACGCCGCGCCGGTGGCGCACATCAACGGCGCGCCCGTACACGCGCTCACCTTGCGCGCGCTGCTGCACCAGGCGCGGGACCAGCCGGGCCGCCCGTCCGCCGACGCGGTGCTGGCCGGGATCGTGGCCGACCGCCTGCAAGCGCGCTGGGCGCGCGAGCGCTTCAGCGCGGCGCAGCTGTACCCGGCCGGCACGGTCGGCTTCGCGCCGGGCGTGGGAGTCGACGAGCGCCTGGTTGGCTTGCTGCGCAGCATGCACGACAGCGAGCTGGAAGCGGCCCTGCGCGCCCTGCCCGGCGGCGCCCTGGCCGGCGCGATCGAGGCCCCCTACCCGCTGGCGCCGGCAATGCTTGAGCGCCTGTTCGGCGCGCCCGGCGCGCTGCGGCTGGGCTACGACTTCACGCCCGGCCAAGCCGCGCTGGCGGCGCGCACGCCGTTGCTGCGCTATCGCCTGGGCAAGACAGAGCCGGTCATCCTGAGCGTGCTGGACGTGTTCGAGCGCCAGAACGTGCAGGGGCGCATGGAATTTTTCAATCGCAAGATGGATTTCATCGCCCATCAGGCGCGCCTGCGGGTGGCCGGCCTGTTCGTGCTCGACTGGGCCAGCCGCCGCTTCGGCGCGGCCGCCGTGGCCGACCTGCGCCAGGCCCTCGATGAGCAGGAGGCGGTGCGCGGCGCCCTGCGCCTGTACGGGCTGGCCGATGGCGCCGAGGCGCACAGCCCGCTGCAGGCGGCGCTGGCGCGGCAGGTCACGCAGGCCGACGTCAACGCTTTCTACCGCGTACACAAGGACCAGTTCCGGCGCACCGACAAGGTGCGCGCGCGCCACATCCGGGTCGCCAGCGAAGCGCTGGCGACACAGATCGCTGCCGGGGTGGCGGCCGGCCAGGACTTCGCCCTGCTGGCCCGGCGCCACTCGCTGACGCCGAACAGGAAGCGTGGCGGCGACCTGGGCTGGGTGAGGCAGAGCGCCGCGCCCGGCTGGCTCGCGGCGCTGGCGCTGCAGCAGCCGGCCGGCCAGGTATCGACCCCGTTCCGCGCGCCGGTCGGGCCGTCCGCGCCGGCCACGTGGGACATTGTGCTGGTCCAACAGCGGATCGAAGGCTTTTACCCGCCCGGTTCGGAAACCGTGCGCTACATGGCGCGCAAGGCCATCGCCCATGAGCGCGCCCGCGCCGAGTTCAGCGACGCCCGCAACGCCCTGGTGCGCGCCGCCAAAGTCGAGATGCCGTCCAGGCCGCCCGGCGCCACGGGGGCGCCATGAAGCCGGCGCTGATGACGCTTGCCGGCGCGCTGACGGCGGCGGGCGCGCTCTGGCTGGCGTGGCCGCAGGCGCGGGATGCGCCCGCTCCCGTTCCCGCCAGCGCCAGCGCCGCCCCGGGCGGGCCCGCCGCCGGCCGTTCCTGGCTGGACGCCTGGCCCCCGGCCGAGCAGGCCACGCCCGCCGGCAACGCGCCGCTAGCGGCCGCGCACAGCCTGGCGCAGACGCGCCTGCACGGCGACCCGCAAGCGCCGCCCATCGCGCAGGAAAGCGCCACGCGGGAAAGCGCCGCGCTAGCGCGTCCCACGGCGGCCGAACTGGCCGACCCGCAGGCTTACCAGGCGTTCGAGGCGCGCCAGAATGCGCAGGTGCTGGCCGCTTACATCAAGGCCGTGGACGACGAGTTGCCGCGCCTGCGCGACGACATCGCGCGCGGGCGCGCCATGGGGATCGCCGCCGACAAAGTCGCCAGGGCGGAAGAAAAGGCGCGCGGACTCGACAGCATGCGCGCGCAGCTGATCAAAGATCATCCCGCGCTGGGGAGGTGAACGCGGCCGCATCGGTCGTGGCAATGCAGCAAGCCGGCCGGGCATCGCGTCCGTGATGCCCGCAATGACTACCAACAAGATGGAGACCAGATGAAGGCACTATTCAAGCTTGCCCCCGTGGCGCTCGCCCTGCTCGCATGCCTGCCGGCCCGGGCGTGGAACACCGAAACCCACCGCCGCATCGTGCTCGACGCCGTCGAGTTCATGAAAACGCACCCCAACCAGACCCGCTACGCGAGCCTGCTGGCGGGCGTGACGCGGGCCGGCTACACGATGGCGCAGTTCGCCGCCGCGATCGGCCAGGGCGCGCACGATGTCGATTACTTCGAAGACACGTATATCTGCGGCGCCGCCACCGGCAATTGCCAGGGCGCGCCCTTGTGGGGACTCGGCTCGGGCCTGGCGCGCTACACCTCGTTCTGGCACTTCCAGAACCACACCGCCGGCGCCGACGTGCATGGCAACGACTTCGGCGGCTACCACTACGCCAAACTCGGCAATCCGGGCGACATCGACAAGCTGGCCGCCACCTGGCTGGTGGGCGATTACCTGGACGACGGCGCCGGCGGCCTGGGGGGCTGGTTCGGCGACGCCAGCAAGTACGACAGCTACGGCGTGACCGAAGCGCGCTATCGCCAGGGCGCTTACTCGACGGCCGGCATGTACCAGGATTACCAGCACTTCCCGTTCCAGCCGATCGACAACCTGGCGCAGCATTTCTGGACGCGCTTCTTGCAGGCGCCGTCGGCGCAATCGCTCGGCTTTGTGTTGCACGCGACCGACCTGCTGCAGCCGCACCACACCTTCAATGTACTCGGTCACAACCATTCCGGCTGGGAAAGCTGGGTCGAGGATTACTACGACAGCGAAAAGCTGGGCGACGCGGCGCTGGTGCTGGCCGCGCTCAAGGATTTTGCGCCGCTGGCCGACAGCGCGACCGACATCCGGCCGCTGCTCACGCAGGGCGGCACGTATTCGTATCGATATGGGGGAGCGGTGCTGTCGTCGCATGAGCACACGGTGCGGCGCGGCGTGGCCAAAAAGATGGTCCCGCACGCGATCGCCATGGTGGTGCGCGTGCTGGACCGGGCCGCCGTGCGGCTGGGCCAGTAGCAGCGCAGCGGCAGTCGCCGCGCAGACTCCTAGCCTGAATGTTGCACAAACCACCGCCGCAGCGCCGCTTTTCCGATGCAGGACCTTTTCAACTTGAATCGGAATGTCGCGGGCGATAGCGTCCCTACCCAATTGAACGGGACAGTCAATGAA
>NZ_WHJF01000689.1:0-232 GCF_011682185.1 Massilia genomosp. 1 | reverse complement strand
CAGGCACCGGGAAAATCCTGCCCGAACAGCCATTGCCAACGGCGACGAGCGCCATCGGCATCGATGTCGGCATCGCCCGCTTCGCCACGATGAGCGACGGCAGCTTCGTCGCACCACTCAACAGTTTCAAGAAGCACCAACAGAACCTTGCCCGCTACCAGCGGCGCATGAGCCGCAAGGTCAAGTTCAGCAGCAATTGGAAGAAGGCGAAAGCCCGCGTCCAGAAGATTCA
>NZ_WHJF01000688.1:0-234 GCF_011682185.1 Massilia genomosp. 1 | reverse complement strand
GCTTTGCAAACGGCGGAAATCCGCAAATGCGCCGCAAGGTCTTGTCCATGGTCAGGCGCTCGACCAGCCCGACGGTGGTGGTGATGCCCAGCACCGCCTTCGCCACAAAAGCATTCGCCAGCCAGGCACGTACATGCGGCGGTCGGCCAATGCCGTCCCAGGAATCGTCAGCGAATTCCTCGATACGCGCCCACTCCAGAACGTAGATAAGGCGCTCAAGTTTCGGCGTCACGA
>NZ_WHJF01000687.1:0-235 GCF_011682185.1 Massilia genomosp. 1 | reverse complement strand
GCAAGGTGCCGGTCGACGGCTTGATGCCGTACAAGTCGCCAAGCAACTGGGCGGCGCGCGCGTACGGCAGCATTTGACCATGGATCAGATGGACGGCGAGCGCCTTCACGTTCGGGCCGTATTGCACTGTCTCCGTGACCGCGCCGGGAAAGGCGCCGACGTGCACCCGGCCGCAGCGGCAAACCTGTTCCAGGACTTGGTGCTCGACAACCTCGCGCGGCGCCAGCGGAATGTC
>NZ_WHJF01000686.1:0-236 GCF_011682185.1 Massilia genomosp. 1 | reverse complement strand
CTCGTCCGGGGCGACGGCCACTTTAGCGGACCCGAATTGATGGGCATGATCGACAGCATGCCGAACATCGACTTCATCTTCGGTTTCTCCTGCAACGTCAAGCTGCACGAGATGGCTGAACCGACAACGCTTCGCGCCTGCGAGCTTTGGGTGGAGGCGCAAACCCGGGACGTGGTGCCTGGCGCGGTGCGGCTGTTCGATGAATTCACCTACAAGGCGCGCTCATGGCCGAGGGC
>NZ_WHJF01000685.1:0-236 GCF_011682185.1 Massilia genomosp. 1 | reverse complement strand
GGCCGCTTGCCGGGCCGCAGAACGGCAGCGATCAAGCCGCCCGACGCGCCGTCGAAGATCATCAACGGCAGGTAGCAGGTCGAACGGTAGTGGTGGTTATAGAACGCCAGCGGCTGCTGCCCGTAGCACGCATCTTCCGAGTGATCGAGGTCGAGAATCAGGCTCTTTGGCGGGCTGGCGAAGCCGGCAATGAACTGTTCAACGAGGGCCTCACTGACGCGGTAGATGTCCTGGCG
>NZ_WHJF01000684.1:0-236 GCF_011682185.1 Massilia genomosp. 1 | reverse complement strand
CCTCATGCACGAGCTTCCTCGCCAACTGCATGCGCTTGCTACTGCATTCGGCCGCCTATATCCTGCACCAGCAACTGCGCACCCAGGCACTGCGGCACACCGCGCTGTCGCAGGCGCAGCCTTCGACGGTCATCTCCAAGCTGTTCAAAATCGCCGTGCAAGTTCGGCAGTACAAGAACAAGATCGTTCTTCATCTGCCGAGCGCGTGCCCGGTCAAACATCTGCTGCGGACACTG
>NZ_WHJF01000683.1:0-239 GCF_011682185.1 Massilia genomosp. 1 | reverse complement strand
TGCGTGTCTAGGGAAATTTGCAACAATACCGGGGCGGCATCTGAATTTAGCTGCTTCAAGCTGTTGATTCGACTAGGGAAAGTGGCGAAATTTAGGAAAGTGCGCGTCGGGTGGGCGGTATGTGCAGAGCGATCCGATCGGGCTTGGCGGCGGGATCAATACGTACGGCTATGTCGGGGGAAATCCACTGACGTTCATTGATCCCTTTGGATTGGATTCGACCTGTATGGCCGCGTGCA
>NZ_WHJF01000682.1:0-240 GCF_011682185.1 Massilia genomosp. 1 | reverse complement strand
AGCCTACCCGCAGGGCGCATTTGAAAGCCTCATGGCCGCAAGGCAGTGGGTCGGCACGTTCGTGCGCTGGTACAACGAGGAACACCGTCACAGCGCTATCCAATTCGTTACACCGGCACAGCGTCACGCGGGCCTGGACGGCGCGCTGCTACGCAAACGCGCCGAGGTCTATGAAGCGGCCAAGGCCGCGCGCCCGGAGCGCTGGAGTGGCGATACGCGAAGCTGGGCGCCAGTGACGAC
>NZ_WHJF01000681.1:0-240 GCF_011682185.1 Massilia genomosp. 1 | reverse complement strand
CGTGCAACTCTTTGCTGCAGTAGGCAGCATCCATCACATCGTACAAATTGGTGACCCGTTGCTTCGTGATGTGCGACAGCGGCACGGCGGCGCGGCTGTCATGCATCGACGCAGAACACAGCAAGGCGGCGATGGGAACGCCACAATCGGCAGTGTCAATATGCAGCTTGTACCCGTTCCAGCTGGTCTTGTAACCCTGCGCGTTGCACTTGGTGCCGCGGTCGCAGATCGTTGGCAATT
>NZ_WHJF01000680.1:0-243 GCF_011682185.1 Massilia genomosp. 1 | reverse complement strand
CGCAAATGCGCCGCAAGGTCTTGTCCATGGTCAGGCGCTCGACCAGCCCGACGGTGGTGGTGATGCCCAGCACCGCCTTCGCCACGAAAGCATTCGCCAGCCATGCACGTACATGCGGCGGTCGGCCGATGCCGTCCCAGGAATCGTCAGCGAATTCCTCGATACGCGCCCACTCCAGAACGTAGATAAGGCGCTCAAGTTTCGGCGTCAAGACGCCCACTTCTGCGCGCAGTTCCGGCAGCA
>NZ_WHJF01000067.1:0-39549 GCF_011682185.1 Massilia genomosp. 1 | reverse complement strand
TGATTGTTCGCAAGACGTTCCTTCACCGACCCGGCCAATCAAAGCCCAGAAACAAGCAGCCTAAGCCCCACAAATACATGACACAAAAGCCATGTTAAGCTGTCAATCGCTTAAGTCCGGTAGATTGATGTCGGAGAGGATGGCGGCGATGGCAATTTGCTCTTCTGGGTCGCATGGTATCGGTAACTCATAGTTTTTAACGACATTCCAGTCGGATCGTGGCATATGAGTGCCGTATGAATAGCTTGCAACCTCAATGAACTTATCAGTCTGGACGATCTGAAACAGATAAGCGCCAATTATTAAATTTTCTCTTGGAGTGAGAACCCAAATCTCCGTTGAGCATACACCCGCACGATCAGCCCTCCAGTATTTCCTAAGGTAAGCACGAAGTTTGCCGAACAATACATCCCCGGCACGAAACACAGATTTTAGCGACGAATTTTCGCCCGTGCTTGTACTCCCCAAGAGCGCGCCAGTCGAGGAGCCGATGTGCTCTAACTCAATACAGAAGTCCCGCACACCATTCAACTGCGGGTCGACCCGTTCTCCATAAAGTGTTATTAATTCTCCCAAACGCTTTAATTCCCATCCCTGGCCGAATCCCGGGAGGCGCTTGCCCCCAGTGAGTAGATCCTGCATAGCACCTCGTTTGAGGTAGCGCTTTTTGGTGACGAGTTGCTCCAGCGATTCAATGAGGGCATCCGCATCGCTCAATGCCTGGGCAATTGCCTCCTGTTCGAGAAGCGGAGGAATTCTGACGGGAATTGGAGCAATAAAATTGCGATTCAGTGACTGCTGAGCGCCTCCCGAGTTGTGGCGACTGAAGTCAAGCGAGCTAAGGAAGAAAAAGGCGAAGAGTCGATCGTTCCCTCGGAAGTCGGTAACGTAGAGCGCAGTGTTATGGGGCCAGAAGTTCGTATTACAAAAATGCGCTTGGCCAAACGATGCACCGCTTCGGCCAACTACGACCCCTGGCCCCTTAACAAGCGCAATATCATGAAATCCATTCTGCCCGGCAGAACCCATAACTGGAATTTCTCCGGGTCTGCGATCACGATCGGTAAGATCATGTCCGCGTTGAAGAAAAACAAAATCGCCAAGTGTTTTAGCATCCCAATCCTCGGGTATCACCCCCACCTCAGTCTGCTTGTATCCCTCTGGAATCGCGCTCATTGCTCCACCTCACGCAAACTTAACTCCAACTCGCGGCGCAACGCTTCGCGGTCAGGCAAGTAGAGTTGATACTTCTGCACGAAAAGCTGGCTGTTCATCTGGTAGGTCGCGTACTCCACCAACAATTCATCCTTGTTGCGGCTGAGGATAATGCCAATCGGCGGGTTATCTCCCTCGACGTTTTCCTCATTGGCAAAATAGCCCAGATACATATTCATCTGCCCGATATCGTGATGCTGGACGTCGTTGATCTTGAGATCGATGAGCACGAAGCAGCGCAGGATGCGGTGATAGAAGACCAGATCGACCTTGTAGTGCGTATTGTTGATCGTGACCCGGTATTGCCGGCCGACGAAAGTAAAGCCCTTGCCCAGTTCCAGCAGGAAGGGCTGAAGGTGATCGCAGAGCACCGTTTCGAGCTGGGTTTCCGACAGCTGGTACGGCTCGGGAATTTTCAGGAACTCGAACACATACGGTTCGCGCAGCAGGTCGGCGGCTTGTTCGACGATTTGCCCCTGGGCGGCGAGTTGCAGGATGCCAGCCTTGTCCTTGCTGGCGGCCAGTCGCAAGAACAAGGCGCTTTCCTTTTGTCGTATCAGTTCCCGCACCGACCAGCGCTCGCGGCCAGCCTGCTGCTCATAAAACCCGCGTTCCAGCGGATCGTCGATCTTCAGCAGTTCCACGATATGCGACCAGCTCAATTGGTGCGACAGCGTCGCACTATTCGGGTATGCCTGATAAAACTGGCGGATGCGAATGAGATTGCTGCGGCTGAAGCCCTTGCCGTGGCGCAGGCTTAAGTCCTTCGCCAGGCTGGCAAGCAAGGCCGTACCGTAGTCGGCGCGGATTTTTCCGCCCTGCTCGAATTCGACAATATGCCGCCCGACCTGCCAGTAAGTCTCAATGAGCTGGTCGTTGACGGCCTGCATTGCACGAACGCGGCCTTGGGTGTACGTGCCGGAAATCTGCTCCAGCAGCGCCCGATAGTCAGGCGAGGCGCTGAGTATGTGAATCTCATCGCTCATGGCTGGAACCCCATTTTCTTCAGGTGTGCCGCCACCTTGTCGCTCAGGTCAGCAACCTTGTCGACCAGTTTCGGCAGTGGCGTCTCGTAGCGTTCGGCCAGTTCCTTGACGCGTTCGGTCAGCGTCTGGCTGATACGGTCCATCTCGCCATGAATGGCTGCGGAGATCGTTACCATCCATTTGTCCTCGACCGCCAGCGTCTTGATGTCGGCCTCGCTGAGCGTCGGATACTTGGCATAGGCCAGGGCATCGAGCTCGGCCTCGGCATCTTTCAACTTCTTCCTGAGGTCGGCGTCACGCGTGCAGAGTTTGAGCCAGGCGTCCAGGGCTGCGGTTTCTTCCTTCGCGTCGTTGTCACCCTTGATTTCCTTTAAACGGGCGGTAACGTTGGCCTTGTTCACCCTGTCGAGTTCGGCGAACGCGCCCTCGTCGCCACCGTGCTCCTCTTCCATGTCGGCCATTTGGGCGGCAAGGCCGTCCACAGCCGCTTCCAGCTCGCCGATGGCGGCCTGCTGACTGGCGAAGTAACGGTTCACAATGAGTTGCTTGGGCACGAGATCGCAGGCCCAGCCCTTGTCGATGTCCTTGCCTTTCTTGTTCTTTTCGACGACGCGGTAGGTATCGGCCTTCCAGCCGTCCGCAGCAATCAGATAGCAGTCGTCCTGCATTGTCGTGGCCCAGTAATCCATCAAGTGCTGATAGACCGCGTATTGGTCGATCAGGGGCTTTTGCGCATAGTGGGCGAGCAAGTCCTCGGCAAGGTCGTTGATGATCAGTTTGGGGTGGCAGCCGGCTTGCAAGTGCTTGAGCGTGCCGGTACTGCGCTGTTGCCAGTCGGTGAACAGGGCATTCATGCTGTCGATGAAGGTGACGAATTCCGGGTGCCCATAGATGCCAGTCTTGATGTCCTTCTTGGCGACGGCCAGGTCGAGGTAGCCGGGGCGGTTGGCGGCGAACAGGGTTGTTCGCAGTTGCGGGCAAACTGTCCAGTAGGCCTGCAAGGCATCCACATCGGCGCCTGGAATGCCACCTTTCAGGTGGCCTTCGATGTCCTGGATATCGAAGGCCTGCTGACTGTCGATGTAGCGCGGAATGTTGAGATTAAAGTCGTTTTTCTCGATTTCCTCGATGCCGACCATGCGCGCATATTTCGGCTTGCTTTCGTCATGCCGGTTGAATACGTCGACGATCTGGTGAATATCGCAGTCGCGCAAGCGGTTTTTCGGGCCGTCTTTCATGAAGCCGCCGCTGGCGTCGATCATGAAAATGCTCCTGCGGCTGTGGGCATTTTCCTTGTCGATGAGGATGATGCAGGCGGGGATACCGGTACCGTAGAACAAATTGGCGGGCAGGCCAATAATGCCTTTGATATAGCCTTGGCGGATCAGGTTGCGGCGGATGTCGGCCTCGGCATTTCCGCGAAACAGCACGCCATGCGGCAGGATGCATGCGCCTTTTCCCGTGCTCTTGAGCGAGCGGACGATGTGCAGCAGGTAGGCGTAGTCGCCCTGCTTGGCTGGCGGCGTGCCGAAATGCTCGAAGCGCTGGTGCGGGTCGTTGGCCGGGTCGATGCCTGTGCTCCAGCGCTTGTCGCTGAAAGGCGGATTGGCGACGACGTAGTCGAAGGTTTTGATCCAGCCGTCTTCGCCGGTGAACAGCGGATTGGCGATCGTGTTTCCCTGTCTGATTTCGGCCGTCGGGTTGTCGTGCAAGATCATGTTCATGCGTGCCAGGCCGGAGGTGGCCGCGTCCTTTTCCTGGCCGTACAGCGTCACTTTGGCATGTGCTTCGTCGCCCACTTTCAGCAACAGCGAGCCTGAGCCGCAGGTCGGGTCGTAGACGGTCGTGCTGTTGTTTGTTTGTGAACCACCAATGCCGATGATCTGCGCCATGATGCGGCTCACTTCGGCAGGCGTATAGAACTGCCCCTTGCTCTTGCCGCTTTCGGCGGCGAAGTGACGCATCAGGTATTCGTAGGCATCGCCCAGGATGTCGTCACCTTCGGCGCGATTTTTGCTGAAGTCGAGCGCCTTGTTCTCGAAGATGGAGATCAGATTGGTGAGACGGTCGACAATTTCCTGTCCGCTGCCCAACTTGCTCGGGTCGTTGAAGTCCGGCATGTCCGACAGTTTGTTGGCCTTCGCCAGTGGGCCGATAATTTTCTTGTTGATCTGGTCGCCGATGTCCGGGCTGCCCTTGAGCGCGACCATGTCATTAAAACTGGCTCCGGGCGGAATCACGATTGGCGCGTACGGCAGCCCAGCATATTTGTCAGAAACATACTTGACGAACAACAGGACGAGAACGTAATCCTTGTACTGACTGGCGTCCATGCCACCGCGCAACTCGTCGCAGGACTGCCAAAGGGAGGAATAAAGCTCGGATTTCTTGATTGCCATAAGCTGCTTGAATGTGGATCATGCCACGGAGAGGAAAGTGCTTACTTTACCGTATGGATGACGCATGACCAAGGCATCTGGAGCACAGCGCGCGTACTTTCCATCCCGCGTGCGATCCGCACTGCGCCAATCGGCACTTCCGGCGCTTGCCCGTACGCTTGGCGATTGGAAGTGGCAAGTTCCTTAGCCGAGCAGGGCACTGTCGACCTTCAGTAGCAATGATGCACCCATTGCTGGTAGACCGGCAGGCCCACCAGCACGTTCACCGGGAAGGTGATGCCCAGGGTGGCCAGCGTGGCCAAGCCCAGGTCGGCATCGGGAATGGCGCTGCGGATCGCCGCCGGCGCGGCGATGTACGAGGCACTGGCGGCCAGTGCGGCCAGCACCAGGGCGCTGCCTTCCGGCAGCTTCAACAAGAGCGCAACGCCGATCCCGCCCCAGGCCAGCGCGAACGGGGCCAGCGCGGCGAACAGCATCAGGCGCCAGTGGCGCAGCGGCGACGCGGCCGCGAAGCTGCGCGCGGTGCATAGTCCCATTTCCAGCAGGTATAGCGAGAGCATGGTCTTGAAGCCGTCGATCAGCACCGGCTTCAAGGGCGCCAGCCCGACCGGGCCATACAGATAGCCGATCAGCACGCCGCCGCCCAGCAGCAGCACGCCGCGGCTGGTCAGCGCTTCCCACAGCACGCGCGTACCGCCATCGCGGCCGCTCAGATGGCGCTGCCACAGGAGCATCAGCACGATGGCGGGCAGTTCCAGCATCACCAGGTACAAGGTGGTCTGCGGCGCCAGCGCCAGGCCGGAGCGTTCCGCCAGTGCCACCACGACGGCGAAGGTGCCGGCGCTGACCGAGCCGTAATGGGCGGCGACGCTGCTGGCGTCGTCGGCCGACAGCCGCACCAGGCGGCGCAGCACCGGATAGCACGCGACCGGCAGCACCAGGCCGAGCGCGGCCACCGCCAGCAGTTCCGGCAGCAGGGCCGCGCTCAGGGCGCCGTGCAAGGCCATGCCGCCTTTCAGGCCGAGCACCAGCATCAACAGGATCGCCAGGGTGTCGTAGATCGCCACCGGGACCTTCAAGTCCGACTTGACCAGCCCGGCGACCAGCCCGAGCGCGAAAAAAGCAATGACGACATCTAACATATGCACTCCGGCAAAAGACAGGCTGGCGAGTTTGCCGAAAGTTACGTATATTGGATAATAAATTGTTCAACCACACCCCATAGAGAATCGTCAATGAATGTGCGGCACCTGAGTTTCCGGCTGTTGCAGGTGTACGTGGAGGTGGTGCGCTGCGCCAGCGTCTCGGCGGCGGCGCGCGCGCTGCACCTGACCCAGCCGACCGTGTCGCTGCAGCTCAAACGGCTGGCCGAAGCGGTGGGCGAGCCCCTGTTCGAGACCGGCGCCGCGCGCATGGAGCCGACCCTGGCCGGACGCGAGCTGTACCGGGCAGCCTGCGATGTGCTCGACCGTTTCGACGACTTCGCCGGCTTTCTGGAGCGCGCCCGGGGCGGTCACGCCGGGCATGTGCGGATCTGCGTGGTCACCACCGCCAAGTACGTGCTGCCGCGTTTGCTCGGGCCGTTTGCGGCCAGCTATCCGAACGTCGAGGTGCGCCTGAGCGTGGCCAACCGGGCCAGGGTGCTGGAACGCTTCGACAAGCGCGAAGACGACCTGTATCTGTTCAGCCATCCGCCGAGCGGTCCGTCGGTGCGCAGCGCGCGCATGCTCAAGAATCCACTGCAACTGATCGCACCGCTGGGGCACTGGGCGGCCGGCGTGGCCAGGCTGCCGTTCGCGCACCTGTCCGGCGAGCGCTTCCTGATGCGCGAGCCAGGGTCGGCCACGCGCATGATGTTCGAAGCATGGCTGTCCGGGCGCGGGCTGGCGCTGGAGAAAAGCATGGAAATCGAGAGCAACGAAGCAATCCGCCTCAGCGTCGCCTCGGGACTGGGCCTGTCGGTGATCTCCGAACACACCTTGCAGGAGGGACGCGAACGGCTGGCGGTGCTCGATGTCGAAGGCTTTCCGCTGGAAAGCAACTGGTACCTGGTGGCGCCGCGCGACCGGCGCCTGCCGTACGCGGCGCACGAGCTGGTGCGCTTCATCGGCCAGCATGCTGCCGGCTACATCGAGGCGGAATGGATTTACCCCGACATCGGGCAGGTAGCGGAGGATTTCATTCAGGGCGGATGAGGCTGCGGCTTTGCCAACGGACGTAAAAAAGCCAGGCTGAGCCTGGCTTTTTTTACGTACCGCGCCGATTACTCAGCGGTTGGTGCGTCTTCAACTTCGGTGACTTCTGGACGGTCCATCAGTTCAACGTAAGCCATTGGTGCATTGTCGCCAACGCGGAAACCCATTTTCAGGATACGCAGGTAGCCGCCGTTGCGGTTTGCGTAACGTGGGCCGAGTTCGGCGAACAGCTTCAACACCATTTCGCGGTCGCGCAGGCGGGCGAATGCCAGACGCTTGTTGGCCAGGGTATCGGTCTTGCCCATCGTCAGGATTGGCTCGACGACGCGGCGCAGTTCCTTGGCTTTTGGCACGGTGGTTTTGATGGCTTCATGACGCAGCAGGGAAACGGTCATGTTGCGCAGCATTGCCAGACGGTGGGACGAAGTACGATTCAGCTTGCGAAGGCCGTGACGGTGACGCATGGTAATTCCTTTCGAGTTGTTTAAATCCAGCTCTTCGATCGCCTTTCAGCGCGGGCCGGTTGGTATGGAGTAATACGCCCGGAACCCCTGTCCCGGACGGTGCTGCGATTACTTCTCGAGGCCGGCTGGTGGCCAGTTTTCGAGCTTCATGCCCAAGGTCAAGCCGCGCGATGCCAGCACTTCCTTGATTTCGTTCAGGGACTTGCGGCCCAGGTTCGGCGTCTTGAGCAGTTCGTTTTCCGAACGCTGGATCAGGTCGCCGATGTAGTAAATGTTTTCTGCTTTCAGGCAGTTGGCCGAACGCACCGTCAGTTCCAGGTCGTCGACCGGACGCAGCAGGATCGGATCGACCAGCGGAATGCGCGACGGTGCTTCGGCAGCCGCTTCGGTGCCTTCCAGCGCCGCGAACACGTTCAGTTGATCGACCAGCACGCGCGCCGATTGACGGATCGCTTCTTCCGGGGTAATCACGCCGTTGGTTTCGATGTTGATCACCAGCTTGTCGAGGTCGGTACGCTGTTCGACGCGGGCCGATTCAACGAAGTACGACACGCGGCGCACCGGCGAAAACGAGGCGTCCAGGATGATGCGGCCGATCGTCTTGTTGGTGTCTTCCGACAGGCGACGGACGTTGCCCGGCACATAGCCACGGCCTTTTTCGACCTTGATCTGCATGTCCAGCTTGCCGCCAGCGGTCAAGTGGGCGATCACGTGGTCTGGATTGATCAGTTCGACGTCATGCGGCAGGTCGATGTCGGAAGCCAGGATCGCGCCTTCGCCTTCCTTTTTCAGGGTCAGCGTGACGGAATCGCGGTTGTGGACTTTGAAGACCACGCCCTTCAGGTTCAGCAACAGGTCGACCACGTCTTCTTGCACGCCGTCCAGCGACGAATACTCATGGACAACGCCGGCGATCGTCACTTCGGTTGGCGCGTAGCCGACCATCGACGACAGCAGTACGCGGCGCAACGCATTACCCAATGTGTGGCCATAGCCACGCTCGAACGGCTCCATCACGACTTTGGCGTGACCGGCACCGAGAGTTTCAACATCGATAATACGTGGCTTCAACAGACTGTTTTGCATGAAATGTCCTTTTCAATACCCTCGGCTCATTACACCGATAAGGCTGATGGCATTAGTGAAAACGCCCACGTGACTTGGAGTGGGCGGGAGAAAACGAAATTGGTTCCCCGGCAAGGGGGCCGCCCAGGCCGGGGACGACCGCTGGGCGGGCGGCATTGCCGCCCGCCCAGCGGTCGATTAACGCGAGTAGAGCTCGACGATCAGCGATTCGTTGACATCGTTAGCGATTTCGTTACGCTCTGGGAACGAACGGAAGGTGCCTTCCATTTTCTTCGAGTCAACCGAAACCCAGCTAGGCATACCAATTTGTTCAGCCAACGACAGGGCTTCAACGATACGCACTTGCTTTTTCGACTTTTCGCGAACAGCGATGACGTCGCCGGTCTTGACAGCGTACGAAGCGATGTTCACAACGTTACCGTTGACGGTGAACGCTTTGTGGCTGACCAGCTGCCGCGCTTCAGCGCGGGTCGAGCCGAAGCCCATGCGGTAGCAAACGTTGTCGAGACGCGCTTCCAGCAAACGCAGCAGCGCTTCGCCGGTGTTGCCCTTGCGACGGTTTGCTTCAGCGAAGTAGCGGCGGAACTGACGCTCGAGGACGCCGTACATGCGCTTGACTTTTTGCTTTTCGCGCAGCTGGTTACCGTAGTCCGAGGTACGAGCACCGGATTTGACACCGTGCTGGCCTGGCTTGACGTCCAGTTTGCATTTCGAATCGAGCGAGCGACGTGCGCTCTTGAGGAACAGGTCCGTACCTTCACGGCGGGACAGTTTTGCTTTAGGTCCGATATAACGTGCCACAATGTTTCCTTTAGAATAATGACGCCCCGGCGGCATCCTGTGATGCTGGCCAGGCGCTAGTCCGTACGCAATGCGCCAGACGGTGGCTGACAATAAACCCGTGCGGAAATAGCCGCGACAGGCGACAACAGCCGGGCAGTATACCCTATTCGGGGACTGCGCCGGCGATCATCAACGACTAATGTACAACAAACGGCCGGAAACGGTGTTCCGGTCGCCAGCGGGCCGTATCAGATACGACGACGCTTTGGTGGACGGCAGCCGTTGTGCGGCACTGGCGTCACGTCCTGGATTTCGGTGATCTTGATACCCAGGTTGTTCAAAGCGCGAACTGCCGATTCACGACCAGGACCTGGGCCCTTGATACGTACTTCGAGGTTCTTCACGCCGCATTCGACAGCGACCTTGCCTGCTGCTTCTGCCGCAACCTGCGCTGCGAACGGGGTCGATTTACGCGAACCCTTGAAGCCAGCACCGCCGGACGTCGCCCACGACAGGGCATTGCCCTGGCGATCGGTGATCGTGATGATGGTGTTGTTGAACGATGCGTGGACATGTGCGATGCCTTCAGCGACGTTCTTTTTAACTTTTTTGCGAACGCGCGCTGCTGCGGCGCTGCTTTGTTGCTTAGCCATGGTGTTGTCCTATTATTTCTTAAGCGATTGTGCGGCCTTGCGCGGACCCTTGCGAGTACGGGCATTGGTGCGTGTACGCTGGCCGCGGCAAGGCAGACCCTTACGATGACGCATACCGCGGTAGCAGCCCAGATCCATCAAGCGCTTGATGTTCATGGACAGTTCACGACGCAGATCGCCTTCGACTACGAAAGTGCCGACGGCCTCACGCAGTTTTTCCAGTTCGCTGTCGTCCAGGTCCTTGACCTTTTTGTTGGTCGCAACACCCGTTTGTGCGCAGATCTTCTGTGCGCGCGGGCGGCCAACACCGTAGATAGCCGTGAGGCCGATTACGGTGTGCTGATGATTGGGGATATTAACCCCTGCAATACGTGCCATTCGTTATTCCTCAATAAATAACGTTAAATTAACCTTGACGCTGCTTGTGACGCGGTTCCACGCAGATTACGCGGACGACGCCTTTGCGCTTGATGATCTTGCAGTTGCGGCAGATCCGCTTGACTGATGCGAGAACTTTCATATTTGCACTCTCTTATGTTCGGATTGATTACTTAAATTTACTTGGTCCGGAACACAATGCGGGCCCGGCTCAAGTCGTACGGCGTCAACTCCACCGTGACTTTGTCGCCGGGCAGGATGCGGATGTAGTTCATCCGCATTTTACCCGAAATGTGTCCGAGCACCACGTGCCCGTTTTCCAGCTTTACTCGAAACGTTGCATTAGGGAGATTCTCAAGAATCTCGCCCTGCATTTGTATGACGTCGTCTTTTGCCATTCGGTCTGTACACTCCTGGTTCGCGGTAACCGCCGGTTAGCGCGTCGGAATTCCGCCCTTGAAATTTGCCTTGCGCAGCAGCGATTCATATTGCTGCGACATGACGTAGTTTTGTACTTGAGCCATGAAGTCCATGGTGACAACCACAATAATCAACAGGGAAGTACCGCCAAAATAGAATGGCACTTTCCAACGGGCCTGCATAAATTCCGGCAACAAGCACACTAAAGTGATGTACACCGCTCCGGCCAGTGTCAAGCGCATCAGGATCTTGTCGATATATCGCGCCGTCTGGTCGCCGGGACGAATCCCCGGCACGAAGGCACCACTTTTCTTCAGGTTATCCGCTGTTTCCTTGCTGTTAAAGACCAGCGCCGTATAGAAGAAACAGAAAAACACGATTGCCACCGCATACAACAGAGCATGGATAGGCTCGCCTGGCCCCATCGATGCCGCCAAGTCTTTCAGGAAACCGACTACCGGTGTGCTGGAATCTTTGCCCTTCGTGAACCAGTCCACGATGGTGGCCGGGAACAAGATGATCGACGATGCGAAGATCGGCGGGATCACGCCGGCCATGTTCAGCTTCAAAGGCAAATGGCTGGTCTGACCACCCATGACTTTGTTGCCAACCTGGCGCTTCGCATAGTTGACCAGGATCTTGCGCTGGCCACGTTCGACAAATACCACACCAAAAGTAACGAATCCGACCAGCAGGATGATGAAAATCGCTGACAGGCTGCTGATGGCGCCATTCGACACGAGTGCAAACAAGCTACTCAGCGCCGCGGGCAGGCCAGCGGCAATGCCGGCAAAGATAATGATCGAAATCCCGTTGCCGAGGCCACGTTCGGTAATCTGCTCGCCCAGCCACATCAGGAACATGGTGCCGGTCAGCAGCGAAACGACCGCCACGAAACGGAAAGCCATGCCTGGATCGATCACCAGGCCCGGCAATGCTTCGAGGCCGACGGCGATGAAGGTTGCCTGCACCAGTGCCAGCACGACCGTGAAGTAGCGCGTGTACTGGGTGATCTTGCGGCGTCCGGATTCGCCTTCTTTCTTCAGTGCCTCGACGGCCGGAATTGCGAGGCCGGCCAGCTGCATGATGATCGAAGCCGAAATGTACGGCGTAATACCGAGAGCGAAAACTGCCGCGCGCTCCAGCGCGCCACCCGAGAACATGTTGAACATGCCCAGGATGCCGCCTTGATTCCTGCTGAACGTCTCAGCCAGTACATCCGGGTTAATCCCTGGAACAGGGACATGGGCACCCAGACGATACACGACCAACGCGCCGAGCAAAAACCAGAGCCGACTCCATGGGAAACCGGCTGCCGCACTTTTACCAAGTTGTGAATTAGTCGCCAATGTATGCTCCGATCAAGCTGTTAGCCTGCAACTTACGCTACCGTGCCGCCAGCTGCTTCGATGGCCGCTTTCGCGCCTGCCGTTACTTTCAAGCCCTTGAGGTTCACCGCTTTGGTGATCTCGCCGGACAGGATCACGCGCACATCGCGCGCCAGCACTTGCAGAACGCCTGCTTGCTTGAGCACCAGGATGTCGACATCGCCGACCGCCAGGTTGTTCAAGTCGGACAGACGCACTTCAGCCTTGAACGTTGCGTTGAGCGATTTGAAACCACGCTTAGGCAAACGGCGCTGCAGAGGCATCTGACCGCCTTCGAAGCCGACCTTGTGGAAACCGCCCGAACGCGACTTCTGACCTTTGTGGCCACGGCCAGCGGTTTTACCGATGCCCGAACCAATACCACGGCCTACGCGGCGCTTGTAATGCTTGGCGCCTTCAGCTGGTTGAATTGTATTCAATTCCATTGTTTTCTCCGTTCATAAGCCCGAAGGCTTACGAAACAACTTTAACGAGGTACGAAACTTTGTTGATCATGCCGCGCACCGAAGGGGTGTCTTCCAGCTCGGAAACCGAGTTGACGCGACGCAGACCCAGACCGCGAACGGTAGCGCGATGCGATTCGCGCGTGCCGATCAGGCCCATGACCAACTGAACTTTGACTGTTTTGGTAGCTTGTGTCATTTTGTCCGCCTTAAGCCAGAATGTCTTCAACCGACTTGCCGCGCTTGGCGGCGATGTCGCTTGCAGTACTCATTTTCGACAAACCGTCCAGGGTAGCGCGGACCAGGTTGTAAGGGTTCGACGAGCCCGTGGATTTCGCCACGACATCGGTTACGCCCATTACTTCGAAGATAGCGCGCATGGCGCCACCCGCGATCACGCCGGTACCAGGCTTGGCAGGCATCATCATTACTTTCGATGCGCCGTGACGGCCGGTGACTGTGTGGTGCAAAGTACCGTTCTTCAGAGGAACCTTGATCAGGTTACGACGGGCTTCTTCCATTGCCTTCTGCACGCCCACTGGCACTTCTTTCGATTTGCCCTTGCCCATGCCGATACGGCCATCGCCGTCGCCCACAACGGTCAGTGCTGCAAAACCCATGATACGACCACCCTTGACCACTTTGGTCACGCGGTTGATCGCGATCATCTTTTCGCGCATGCCATCATCCGGCTTGTCGCTTTGCATTTTCGCTTGCATTTTTGCCATGACGATTCTTCCTTAGAACTTCAGACCGGCTTCACGCGCGGCTTCTGCCAACGCCTTCACACGGCCGTGGTAACGGAAACCGGAGCGGTCGAACGCAACTTCGGTAATCCCTGCTTTCAGTGCTTTCTCGGCGACGCGCTTGCCAATCAAGGCGGCAGCGGCGGCATTGCCACCCTTGCCGGACTTGCCTGCCAGTTCGGCGCGAACTTCGGCTTCGACGGTGGACGCCGAAACCAGGATTTTCGCGTCCGGGCTGATCAGGTTGGCGTAAATGTGCTGGTTGGTACGATGTACCGACAGACGATTTACTTTCAGTTCCGCGATCTTGATGCGGGTCTGGCGTCCACGACGCAGACGTGATTCTTTCTTGTCCATGGTCAGCCCTATTATTTCTTCTTGGTTTCTTTAAGCTTAACCACTTCGTCCACATAGCGGACGCCCTTGCCTTTGTAAGGCTCAGGGGAGCGGTAAGCGCGCACTTCTGCAGCGACCTGACCAACCTGTTGACGATCGATACCCTTGATGATGATTTCGGTCGGGGTTGGGGTGGCGCAAGTCACGCCTGCTGGCATCGAATGCACAACAGGGTGCGAGAAACCCAGCGACAGGTTCAGCTTGTCGCCGGCGGCCTGGGCTTTGTAGCCCACGCCTACCAGGGACAGCTTCTTCTCGAAGCCTTTGGTCACGCCGGTCACCATATTGTTGACCAGGGCACGCAAGGTGCCGGACATCGCGTTCGACTCACGGCTGTCGTCGACGACGTCGAAGCTCAGCGTGCCATCTTTGTTTTCTACTTTTACCAGGCCGTTCAGGGCCTGGGTCATGGTGCCCAACGGGCCCTTGACGGTGATCGCTGCTGCAGTGATCGCCACATCGGCGCCAGCTGGGACAGCGATCGGCATTTTAGCTACTCGGGACATTGTCGATACTCCTTAAGCCACGTAGCAAATAACTTCGCCGCCGACACCGGTGGCGCGTGCTTTGCGGTCGGTCATGACGCCTTGCGGGGTCGACACGATCGCCACACCCAGGCCATTCATCACGGTAGGGATGTCATCTTTGCCTTTGTAGACGCGCAGGCCCGGACGGGACACGCGCTCTAAGCGCTCGATGACCGGACGGCCAACGTAATACTTCAAACCGATCTTCAGTTCCGCCTTGCCACCGGTTGCGGTGACGGCGAAATCTTCAATGTAACCCTCGTCCTTGAGGACGACAGCAATCGCTACTTTAACTTTCGACGATGGCATGGCCACGGTCGTCTTTTGAACACCTTGTGCGTTGCGAATGCGGGTCAGCATATCGGCGATAGGATCGCTCATACTCATTGCTTATTCTCCTATTACCAGCTTGCTTTAGTCATACCCGGAATCTCACCACGCATGGCAAATTCACGGAGCTTGATACGGGCCAGACCGAATTTACGGAATGTGCCACGTGGACGGCCGGTCACGGCGCAGCGGTTACGCTGGCGGGTCGGGGCCGAGTTGCGCGGCAGAGCCTGCAACTTCAGACGGGCTTCATAACGTTCTTCTTCCGACTTCGACTGGTCGTCGATGATGGCTTTCAGAGCGGCACGCTTCGGGGCGAATTTCTCCACCAGGTCTGCACGCTTCTGTTCGCGGTTAATCAGTGCTAGTTTTGCCATGATCTCAGTTTCTGAACGGAAATTTAAAGGCGGCGAGCAGAGCTTTCGCTTCGTCGTCGGTCTTGGCGGTTGTCGTGATGCTGATATTCATACCGCGCAACGCGTCAATCTTGTCGTACTCGATTTCAGGGAAAATGATCTGTTCCTTGACACCGATGTTGTAGTTACCGCGGCCATCGAACGAACGGCCATTGACGCCACGGAAGTCACGCACGCGCGGCAGGGCCACGGTGATGAAGCGATCCAGGAATTCGTACATACGGGCACCGCGCAGGGTGACCATGGTACCGATTGGATAGCCTTCACGGATCTTGAAACCCGCGATTGCTTTGCGCGACTTGGTGGTCACTGGCTTCTGGCCGGCGATCTTGGTCAGGTCGGCGACAGCGTGCTCGAGAACCTTCTTGTCGGCGATCGCTTCACCCACACCCATGTTCAGGGTGATCTTGGTCAGGCGCGGGACTTCCATTGCCGATTTGTAGCCAAATTTGGCGACCAGGTCGGCAACGACCTTATCTTTATAAAATGCTTGGAGACGGGCCATGATGTCTTAAACCTTCACTACTTCGCCGGAGGACTTGAAAACGCGGACTTTTTTGTCGTCTACGGTTTTAAAGCCCACGCGGTCTGCCTTGCCAGTCGCTGCATTGAACAATGCAACGTTGGACACGTGAATCGGCATTGTCTTGTCGACGATACCACCAGTTACACCGGTCATTGGGTTAGGCTTGGTCGCTTTTTTAGCGACGTTGATGCCTTCAACCACGACATGCTCAGCATCGATACGTTGCTGAACGATACCGCGCTTGCCCTTGTCTTTCCCGGTCAGAACGATGACTTCGTCGTTTTTACGAATCTTATCCATTACGACTCCTTACAGGACTTCAGGTGCCAGGGACACGATTTTCATGAACTTTTCAGTGCGCAGTTCGCGCGTGACTGGTCCAAAAATACGGGTACCGATCGGCTCGAGCTTGGCGTTGAGCAAAACGGCAGCATTGCCGTCAAACTTCACCAGGGAGCCGTCTTGGCGGCGCACACCTTTAGCGGTACGCACAACCACAGCGTTATAAATTTCACCTTTTTTGACACGGCCGCGTGGCGCAGCAACCTTGACGGTTACCTTGATCACGTCGCCAATGCCAGCATAACGGCGCTTGGAACCGCCCAATACCTTGATGCACATGACTTCCTTGGCACCGGTATTGTCGGCTACTTCGAGCCGGCTTTCAGTTTGAATCATAGTATTCTCTTTCCCAACTTAAGCCGAAGAATCCCCACAATGTGGGCCTGCGGTCAGTCTTGGTCCCGCCAACCTCCCCTGCTGGGTCGATTGATTGGGTGATGGACTTTCCAAAAACTTTCGTTGCAGGCCGCGGCCACCGGGGTGACTAACAATGCGGCGTTACATGAACGAAGCCCGCTAGTATCACACAATACTGGCGGGCCCGCAAGGACTAATTATCCGGAAGCTGGCTGCCGCACAAAAATGCGACACCCCCATCCGGCACTACTGGCATTACTGGAAGAGCCGCCCCGCTTGCGCCCAGGCGGCCCTTCCGTCTTTATCTAGTCAGTTGAGGACAGGGCGAAAGCGGTAAACCACGCCCTGTCCCGCAACCAATCTGATCAGTTGAGGACAGGGCAACGGCGATGAACCATGCCCTGTCCCGCAATGATTTAGATTACCTGCGCCGCTTGCACGACACGCGTAACAGTCCAAGCCTTGGTCTTGGAGATCGGACGACCTTCTTGAATCTCAACCGTATCACCGGTCTTGACCGAGTTGGTTTCGTCATGCGCGTGATACTTGTTCGAACGCATGATGATCTTGCCGTACAACGGGTGCTTGACGTGACGCTCGATCAGGACGGTAACAGTCTTGTCCATCTTGTCGGAAACCACTTTACCGACCAAGGTGCGCTTCAGGGCGACTTTAGTAGTTTCGGTCATTTGGCTTCCTTCGAGTTCATAACAGTCTTCACACGCGCGATGTCGCGGCGTACCTTCTTGAGTTGCGAAGTGTTGCTCAGCTGCTGCGTTGCGATTTGCATGCGCATGCCGAACTGTGCCTTCAACAAATCATTCAGCTCTTTCTGAAGAGCTGCCTGGTCTTTGCCGCGGAGTTCTGTTGCTTTCATATACGACTCCTTTTATTGGCCGACTTGGCGGATGACAAACGTCGTCGCCAGTGGCAGTTTGGCGGCGGCCAGACGGAACGCTTCCCGGGCCAGCGTCTCATCGACGCCGTCCATTTCGTACAGTACTTTACCTGGCTGGATTTCAGCGACGTAGTACTCCGGGTTACCTTTACCGTTACCCATACGAACTTCAGCTGGCTTGTTCGAAATTGGCTTGTCCGGGAAAATACGGATCCAAATACGACCACCGCGCTTGATGTGACGGGTCATGGCACGACGAGCTGCTTCGATCTGACGTGCTGTGATACGGCCGCGGGCAACTGCCTTCAGACCGAATTCACCGAACGAGACAGCGGTGCCGCGTGTGTGCGAAATGCCGGTGTTACGGCCTTTCTGCTCTTTACGATACTTCCTGCGTGCTGGTTGCAGCATGATTATTCTCCTGCTTTCTCAGCTGGTGCAGCAGCAGCCGCTTCCGGCTTCTTCACTGCGACTGCAGGACGAGCACGGACGACTGGAGCGCCAGTTGGGGTTGAACCTGGACGACCGCCTGGAGCACCGGCTGGACGCGGACGACCTGCTGGCTTGCCATCATCACGGCGCGGACCGCGGCTCTTCTTCTCGTCAGCCGGGGTATCGATGACTGGTGCGTCGCCGTTCGGCGCGCGGTCACCCTTGTATACCCAGACCTTGACGCCGATGATGCCGTAGGTCGTTGCTGCTTCGCTGGTGCCATAGTCGATATCGGCGCGCAGGGTGTGCAGAGGCACGCGGCCTTCGCGGTACCACTCTTTACGTGCGATCTCGATGCCGTTCAAACGGCCCGACGACATGATCTTGATGCCCAGGGCACCCAGACGCATGGCGTTTTGCATGGCGCGCTTCATCGCGCGGCGGAACATGATGCGCTTTTCCAGCTGCTGCGAGATCGAATCGGCGATCAGCTGCGAGTCGATTTCCGGCTTGCGGATTTCTTCGATGTTCACGTGTACAGGAACGCCCATGATCTTGGTCAGCGCCGACTTCAGTACTTCGATGTCTTCGCCTTTTTTACCAATGACCACGCCTGGACGCGAGCTGTAGATCGTGAAGCGCGCGTTCTTGGCAGGACGCTCGATGACGATGCGGCCAACCGAAGCGTTCTTCAGTTTCTTTTTCAGGAACGCACGTGCCTTGAGATCTTCGTTGAGCATTTGGGCAAAGTTACCATTGCCCGCGTACCAACGCGATGCCCAGTTACGGGTTACTGACAGGCGAAAGCCTGTTGGATGAATCTTCTGTCCCATCGTGACCCCTTAGTTGCCGACAGTCACGTAGATGTGACAGGATTGTTTTGAGATGCGATCACCCCGGCCCTTAGCGCGTGCAGTGAAGCGCTTCAGGATAGGACCCTTTTCAACGTAGATCTGGACGACCTTCAGCTCGTCGATGTCAGCGCCATCATTGTGCTCGGCGTTCGCGATGGCGGACTCCAGAACCTTCTTGATGATCGTTGCACCTTTTTTCGGGCTGAACTGCAAGATGTTGAGTGCTGCGTCAACCTTCTTGCCACGGATCAGATCGGCAACCAGACGACCTTTTTGGTCGGACAGGCGCACACCTTTGAGGATAGCTTTGGTTTCCATTATTTCTTCGCCTTCTTGTCAGCGGCATGGCCCTTGAACGTACGGGTCAGTGCGAATTCGCCGAGCTTGTGACCAACCATGTTCTCGGAGATGTATACCGGCACGTGGAGCTTGCCGTTATGCACTGCGATCGTCAGGCCGATGAAGTCTGGCGAGATCGTCGAACGGCGCGACCAGGTTTTGACTGGCTTTTTGTCTTTGTTCGCTTGCGCGGTTTCGACTTTTTTCACCAGGTGGGCGTCGATAAACGGCCCTTTTTTCAATGAACGTGTCATGTCTTATCCTTATTTCTTGCCGCGGCGCGAGACGATCATCGAAGTCGTACGCTTGTTACGGCGCGTCTTCTTACCCTTCGTCTGTTGGCCCCAAGGCGACACTGGATGACGACCAGCTGCGGTTTTACCTTCACCACCACCGTGCGGGTGATCGACCGGGTTCATGACCACACCGCGAACGGTAGGACGAACACCGCGCCAGCGCATCGCGCCAGCTTTACCGATCTTGCGCAGGCTGTGCTCGGCATTACCGACTTCGCCAACCGTTGCACGGCATTCGATGTGGACGCGGCGTACTTCACCCGAGCGCAGGCGCACTTGAGCGTAGGTGCCTTCGCGCGCCATCAGAACAACACCAGCGCCGGCGGTACGTGCCATCTGGGCACCTTTACCTGGCAGCATCTCGACGCAATGCATCACGGTGCCGACTGGGATGTTACGGATAGGCAGGCAGTTACCCGACTTGATCGGCGCTTCCGAACCATTCATCACCGAATCGCCAACGGACATGCCCTTGGTTGCGATGATGTACTGGCGCTCACCGTCTGCATAGCACAGCAGGGCGATGTTCGCGGTACGGTTTGGATCGTATTCGATACGCTCGACCTTTGCCGGAATACCATCCTTCTGACGCTTGAAGTCGATCAGGCGATAGTGCTGCTTATGACCACCGCCGATGTGGCGGGTGGTGATGTGACCGTTGTTGTTACGGCCGGCAGTTTTCGATTTCTTTTCAACCAGGGCTGCGAACGGACGACCTTTGTACAGGTCCGGGTTCACAACCTTCACCATGCCGCGACGGCCTGGTGAGGTTGGTTTCATCTTTACGAGTGCCATTATTTAGCCTCCTCGGAGAAGTTGATTTCCTGGCCAGGCTTGAGGCACACGAAAGCACGCTTGGTATGGTTGCGACGGCCATTGAAACGGCCCGAACGCTTTTGCTTACCTTGGCGATTGGCTGTCTGCACCGACAGCACTTCAACCTTGAACAACAGTTCAACGGCTGCCTTGATTTCAGGCTTGGTCGCATCCGGCAATACGCGGAACACGATCTGCTCGTTCTTTTCCGCGACCATGGTGGCCTTCTCGGAAATGACCGGCGCCTGGAGCACCTTCATCAGGCGCTCTTCGGAAAATTTGATTACGCCGCTCATGCGAACATCTCCTCGATCTTGGCCAGTGCTGCTTTGGTGACCACGATTTTTTTGTAGAACACCAGCGACATCGGATCAGCCTGATGCGGCTCAACGACGAGCACGTTCGGCAGGTTGCGCGATGCCAGCAACAGGTTCTGGTTATCCACGAGGTTGTCAGCGATGATCAGGACCGATTCCAGGCCCATGCCCTGCAGCTTTTGCGACAGCAGCTTGGTCTTTGGCGCATCGATGGTCATGCCTTCAACCACAACCAGGCGCTCTTCGCGGGCCAGTTGCGACAGGATCGAGCAGATACCTGCGCGATACATCTTCTTGTTCACTTTGTGGGTGAAGTTTTCGTCAGGCGAGTTCGGGAAAATCCGACCGCCGCCGCGCCACAGTGGCGAGGACGACATACCAGCACGCGCGCGGCCGGTACCTTTTTGGCGCCATGGCTTCTTGGTCGTGTGGTGAACTTCTTCACGATCTTTCTGCTTGCGGTTACCGCTACGTGCGTTGGCAGCGTAGGCGACGACGATCTGGTGGATCAGCGCTTCGTTGTAGTCACGACCGAAAACGGTATCGGCTGCGGCGACGTTCGAACCTGCTTGACCTTGCTCATTCAGAAGCTTGAGTTCCATGATTAAGCTCCCTTCTGAACTTTGGATTTAATAGCTGGCGAAACGATCACCTGGCCATTTTTCGCACCTGGTACCGCGCCTTTGACCAGCAACAGCTGACGGTCGGCATCAATACGGGCGATTTCGAGATTCTGTACGGTACGATTCACGTCACCGAGGTGACCGGTCATGCGCTTACCAGGGAAAACACGACCTGGATCCTGCGCCATACCGATGGAACCTGGAACGTTGTGCGAACGCGAGTTACCGTGCGTTGCGCGACCGGAAGCGAAGTGGTAACGCTTGATGACGCCGGCGTAACCCTTACCGATCGTAACGCCTTGGACGTCGATCTTCTGACCGACTTCGAACAGGGAAGCGGCGACAACATCGCCAGCTTTCAGTTCGGCTGCTTTACCAGCGTCGACGCGGAATTCGCGCAACATGGTGCCAGCTTCGACGCCAGCTTTGGCGTGGTGACCCGCAACAGCTTTGGTCACGCGGGAAGCGCGACGTTGACCGAATGCGACCTGGACAGCGGAATAACCATCTGTTTCAGGGGTTTTGATTTGTGCGACACGGTTGTTCGACACGTCCAGAACGGTGACAGGGATCGAGTCCCCTTCATCCGTAAAGATGCGCATCATTCCAACCTTGCGACCGAGAAGGCCTAGGCTCATTTTTTCTCCATTCCCACCTGCGATTGGGCGGGGCTGACTGTTTAACTACCAAGTAAAGGACAGATCCAAAAACACACGAATCCATACCGAAGCCGGCTAGGATAGCACGCAAAAAGGCTTGACGCAACAACTTAGTTGGAGGTATGTCGATGTGTTGTACGGCGGGAGATGCGGGGGTGGTGCGCCGGGCGATGCGCATGGCCTGCGAGAGAGCGAAAGCGCGAAAAAGTAACTATTTCCGGCACTCTCGCTGGATGTTTATCCGTCGTTCCCGCGCAGGCGGGAACGACGGTGTGGAGTGTAACGAAAAATCGAAAGCGCTTTAGCGCGCCAGCGGCTGTCCGCGCGAGCCGAGCCGCAGGCGGGCCCAGAACTGCGCCAGGCGCTCCGACAGCCCGCGCCGCACCTTGCCGCTGCGCAGGCGCGTCTCGCCCGCCATCGGCACCGCCATCTCCCAGCGCACCGGATAAATATTGACGCGCTTGGTGTACCGGCTCAACAAGGCGGTGGTCTCGACCCCGGCGAAATCGAGGTGCCGGTCGAGTAGAAACACGAACATCGGCTCGACATGCTGCTTCTTGCCGCGCGTGCTGACCTCGACGCAGGACGGCAGGATCACGCCATCGCTCAGGGTGGTGTTGGCCGCCACGATATAGTGACCGGGCCCGTCGAGCGGCACCGCGTCCAGGCTGGTCGGGCGCACGAAGGACTCGCCGTTGCCCAGGTTGACTTCCTCGTCGATCGCCCATTCCCAGATAGGATAGGCGGCAAAGTCGGCATGCGTGACCTTGCGGATGGAACGGCGGATAGCAAGATCTGGGGTCATGGACAGGGTGGCGACGCTTGGCGGTAACCTCGTCAGTTTATGGCCAGCGGTGATTTCTGTCCAGCAACGCTCCAGCCGGCGTGACGCGAAAACCTCAAAAACAAAATTTAACGCTTGCCTACTAATCAAGTGCGCCCATATACAGGCTGGCAAGCACGTTGTATATTACGACCGGAAATTGCAACACTGTAATTTTGTTATCGCCGCCAGCAAGCTGGCGTGAAAGTGTCCCTCAACCCGTTACAAGGAGTTATACATGGCAATCAGTTTGCAAAAAGGCGGCAACGTCAACCTGAGCAAGGAAGCGCCAGGACTGACCAAGGTGGTTATCGGCCTCGGCTGGGACCCGCGCGCGACCGACGGCAGTGCGTTCGACCTCGACGGCAGCGCTTTCATGCTCAAGGCTGACGGCAAGGTCCGCGCCGACGCCGATTTCATTTTCTACAACAACCTCAAGTCGAGCGATGGCTCGGTGGTGCATGGGGGTGACAACACCTCGGGCGCGGGCGAAGGCGACGACGAGAAGGTCAATGTCGACCTGAGCGCGGTGCCGGCCGAGATCGACAAGATCTCGTTCTGCGTCACCATTCACGAAGCCGAAGCGCGCAAGCAGAACTTCGGCATGGTCGGCAAGGCCTACATCCGCTGCCTGAACGCCGACGGCGACAAGGAACTGGCCCGTTACGACCTGTCCGAAGACGGCTCGACCGAAACGGCGATGATCTTCGGCGAACTGTATCGCGCCGGCGCCGAGTGGAAGTTCAAGGCGATCGGCCAGGGCTTCGCTGGCGGCCTGGGGCCTCTGGCCAAGTCCTTCGGCGTCGACGCTTAAAGCCAGACCCGCACGACCCGCAGGTTTGCGCCCGCAAGGATGGCTGCTTCAGAGCGGCGCCTTGCGGGCGTTGTGACGTGTGGACGAGGCGTATGTATGTGTAAGCGCATTTGCGCCCCCCACCCCGTCATTCCCGCCTACGCGGGAACGACGGTCTTGAGTTTGCTGATTATTCCTTCTACCTGCGCCTTCATACCGACACCATGGAAAACTTATCACGCGGGCAGCGCTTGCCGCTGGCCGCCATCGCCCCCAACGGCCGCATCGACATTGGCCTGTCCGCCGCCGGCCTGCGCCTCGACTTCGCCTGCTTTGGCCTGGGCGCCGACGGCAAGCTGCTCGATGAGTCGTACATGACCTTCTTCAACCAGCCGCGCACGCCCTGCGGCGGCGCCGTGCTGGCCAGCATCCCCGGCGACCTGAGCAGCTTTTCCATCGATACCGGCCTGCTGCCGGCCAATATCGACCAGCTGGCCATCACCGCCAGCGTGGACGGCGACGGCACCATGGCGCAGCTGGCCAGCGGCTACCTGCGCCTGCTGGCCGGCGGCGCTGAACAAGCCCGCTTCGCCTTTTCCGGCAAGGATTTTGCCCAGGAACGCGCCATCATGCTGGGCAAGCTGTACCGCAAAGACGGCCAGTGGCGCTTCATGGCGGTCGGCCAGGGCTTCAACGGCGGCCTGGATGCGCTGGTGGCCCACTTCGGCGGCGCTGTCGCGGCGCCGGTTCCGGCAGCCGCGCCCGCCCCTGCCCCTGCCCCTGCCCGCATTTCGCTCGAAAAACGCATCGCCAGCAGCGCGCCGCACCTGGTCAGCCTGGTCAAGCACGCCACCGTCTCGCTGGAAAAAGCCGGCCTGGCCGAGCACCGCGCCAAGGTCGCCCTGGTGCTCGACATTTCCGGCTCGATGGGTGCGCTCTACCGCAAAGGCCTGGTGCAGCAGTTCGCCGACCGCATCCTGGCCCTGGGCTGCAAGTTCGACGACGACGGCGAGATCGACGTCTTCCTGTTCGGCAAACATGTCCACCAGCCCGCCCCCATGAGCCTGGCGAACGCGCGCACGTATATCCGCGACGTCGTCCAAGCCCATCCGCTCGAAGCGGACACCTGCTACGGCAAGGCGATGGAAGCCGTGCGCCGTTTCTACTTCCCTGACGCCAACGGCGGCGAGCGCAAGAGCGCGCTGTCGGCCCCCGTGCCGGTGTTCGTGATGTTCGTGACCGACGGCTCCACCTCGGACAAGGCACTCACCGAAAAACAGTTGCGCTGGGCCAGCCAGGAACCAATTTTCTGGCAATTCATGGGCATTGGCAAAGGCAAGAAATCGAAAAGCAAGAAACTGGCGGCCTTCGCCCACTCCGACTTCCCCTTCCTCGAGCAACTCGATGACCTGTCCGGCCGCCTGATCGACAACGCCGACTTTTTTTCGGTCGAATCGCCCGACGAACACTCGGATTCCGAGTTGTACGACTTGCTCATGGCAGAATACCCGGGCTGGATCAAACTGGCAAAACAACACCGCCTGCTCGCCTAGCACGACAGTAACAATAGCAATAATCGCAACAATCACGATTCAATAAGAAAGCAACTCATGCGTGTCTGGTTCAACAGGACGTTCTCGTCCGTGTACGCGGCAATCGGCCTCATCCGTGAAGCCGATCTGGAAGGCCGTTTCCACCTCATCTACAGCAATGCCAATCCACACGCCCTGGCCGGACGCGTGGCGCACGACTTCTTCGTCGAGCCGACCGGCCTGGATAACGAGCAATACATCGACTGGTGCCTGGCCTTTTGCCGCGAGCAGCGGGTGGACATCTTCATTCCGGGCCGCCTGTCGACCGAACTGGCCAGCGCCCACGCGCGCTTTGAAGCGCAGGGTACGCGCGTGCTCAGCGCCGCGACGCAAGAGCAGCTCGAACTGATCCACGACAAGGCGCGTTTCTACGCCACCACCAATCTGCCCGGCGCCCCGGTGGCCGAATTCCGCGTATTCGACAACATCGCCCAGTTCGACGCCGGCTATGCCGAACTGCGCGCCCGCTATCCGAAGCTGTGCGTCAAGCCCTCGCGCTCGGTGTACGGCCTCGGCTTCGCCATCCTCGACGAAGAGCGCAGCAGCGCCGCCCTGCTGCTGGCCGGCGCCGAATATCACATCGGCTACGAAGACATGCGGCGCGGCCTGGCCGAGCTGGGCGAGTTCCGCACCATGTTGCTGATGGCCTACCTCGACGGCCATGAATACAGCGTCGACTGCGTGGGCGACAAGGGCCGCCTGGTGAGCGCCGTGGCGCGCAAGAAACCGATGACGGCCGGCCGCGGCCAACTGATCGACATGCGCGCAGACATCCTCGAAGCGACCGCCGCACTGACCCACATCCACGGCCTGAACGGCGCCTTCAACGTCCAGTTCCGCGAAGGCGACGGCAAGCTGCACCTGCTGGAAATCAATCCGCGCATGTCGGGCGGCATCGGCATGGCCTGCGTGGCCGGCCCCAACCTGCCGTATATCGCCCTGAAAGGCTTTGCCGATGGTTTTGACACGGTGGTGGTGCCGCCGGTGCGCGACGGCATCCGCGTGGCCGAACTGAGCGCCCCGGCCGAGCTGCATTCGGTGGACTTGCTATGAGCATGCCGCACGCACTCCACGTGCAGCGCCACCGCCTGAGCCTGCCCACCGGCGAGCTCGAACTCGACATCCACGACAGCGCCTTTGCCCTGGACGACGTGATGGGTTTTGCCGCGCGCGCCAACGCCAGGCGCGGCTTCCTGTTCCTGAGCAAGGTGCTGGGCAAGCACTGGCCGGTCACCCCGGCCATGATGCGCACCGTTCACCAGAGCCTGGCCGACACCGTGCCCGAACTGCCCGGCCCGGTGGTCTTCATCGCCATGGCCGAAACCGCCATTGGCCTGGGCCAGGGCGTGTTCGAAGCCTGGCTGGCCGCCCACCCCGGGCGCCAAGGCTTGTTCCTGCACACCTCGCGCTACCGGGTCGGCGACGCCCCCATCATCGAATTCGAAGAAGCGCACAGCCACGCCCCGCGCCAGTTCCTGCACATGCCGCCGGACGTACACACGCGCGAGCTGCTGCTCTCCGCAAAGGCGCTGGTCCTGGTCGACGACGAAGCGAGCACCGGCAACACCTTCCTGAACCTGACCGAGGCTTGCCGCAAGCTCAATCCCGGCATCGCCCACGTACACTTGGCGACCATCACCAATTTCATGGGCGCGGCCGCCACGCAAGCCCTGTCGGCGCGCTTCGGCCTGCCGGTGACGATGGGCGCGCCGGTCAGCGGGCAATACCGCTTCACCCCCGGCCAGCTGGCCAGCGCCAGCGCCCCGGCGCAATTGTTCGACCCGGCGGCCGATCGCGGCGCCAGCGGCGACTTCGGCCGCTACGGCCTGCACCGCGCCCTGAGCTTGCCAAGCGGCCTGGCCGAACGCCTGGCGGCCGACGTCAAGCCGGGCGAGCGCGTGCTGGTGCTCGGCACCGGCGAATTCATGCACCCGTCCTACCTGCTGGGCGCCGCCCTGGAACAACTGGGCGTGGACGTTGTTGTGCAATCGACCACGCGCTCGCCGATCCTGACCTGGGGCGCGGTCGCAGCCGCGCTCACGTTCCCGGACAATTATGGCGAAGGCGTGGCCAATTTCCTGTATAACGTCACCCCCGGCCAGTACCGGCACGTCTTCATCTGCCACGAAACCGCCCCAAGCGAGGCGCTGCGCGACCTTGCGGACACGCTGGGCGCGCGCCTTTTCCACTTTAAGACCGAGACCCATATTGAAGAAGTTTGAGAAATTCCTGTTCGCCGACCTGGACGACACCCTGTTCCAGTCGCTGGAAAAATGCGAGGGCCGCGGCACGCCAATCGAAGCGGCCGCCTTCCTGAAGGACGGCAGCCCGATTTCGTACACCACGCCGGGCCAGCGCGCCTTTCTCGCCTTTGCCCAGGATGGCCTGACGATGATCCCGACCACGGCGCGCAACGTCAATGCGTACCGGCGCGTGGGCATCGACTTCCACAGCTACGCCGTGCTCGACTACGGCGGCATCGTGCTTGAGCCGGACGGCTCGGTCGACCAGGAGTGGCTGGCGCACATGCGCGGCGCCATGCAGGCCGCCCTGCCCGGCCTGCAAGAACTGGCCGGCCTGATCGACGCCTGGGCCGAGCGCACCGGTTTCGGCAACCGCGCCCGCCTGATCGAGGATTTCGAGACGCCCTTCTATCTGGTGGTCAAGGACCCGCAAAAAATCGCGGCCAACCTGGAACCGATCGAGCGCGAGGTGGTCCAGCCATGGATAGACGCCGGCAAGCGCGACTACTTCATCCATCGCAACGGCAACAACCTGGCGATTTTGCCGAACGCGCTGAACAAGGCGCACGCGGTGGCGCACGTGAGCGCGCGCCTGCGCGCCGAACATGGCGACATCCTCACCTTCGGCATGGGCGACAGCAAGTCCGACGCGCGCTTCATGGCCGCCTGCGACTACGCCATCATGCCGCGCCACACCCAGCTGGCCGGCCTGACCCTGGAGACCCTATGAATTTTTCCGGCAGTTACCGTTCGGAAGACGTCAGCTTCCTGCTCAAGCCGCTGGCGATGCAGGACTTCGTCGATGTCCCCGAAAAAGAATTCCTGATCCAGTCGGGCCAGCGCCACTACAGCGAAATGCTCTCGCCCGAATCCTTGCCGTCGGAACGCTACCTGGCGGTGTTCCGCGAAGCCTGCGCGGCCAACACGGCGCGCATGGCGCGCGACTGCCTGACCCTAGCCGGCCTGATCGCCCAGCGGCGCAGCGGCCCGGTGACCCTGGTCTCGCTGGCGCGCGCCGGCACCCCGGTCGGCGTGGTGTTGAACAGCCTGCTGCCCAAGGTGTTCGGGCGCGCCAGCACGCATTATTCGGTCTCGATCATCCGCGACCGCGGCATCGACCAGGTGGCGCTCGAACATATCCTGGCGCAAGGCCACGCCCCCGAATCGATCGTCTTCATCGACGGCTGGACCGGCAAGGGCGTGATCTCGCGCGAATTATCAAGCGCCATCGATGAATTCAACAGCCGCCGTGGCACCGCCATCGACGGCGGCCTGTACGTGCTGTCCGACCTGGCCGGCAGCGCCGCCTGCGCCGCCTCCTGCGACGACTACCTGATTCCGTCGAGCATACTGAACGCCACCGTCTCCGGCCTGATCAGCCGTTCGATCCTGAACGAGGCAATCGGACCCGGGGACTTCCACGGCTGCGTGTACTATCAGCAGTTCGAAGCGCACGACCAGTCGCAAAGTTTCGCCGACGGCCTGGTGGCCGCCGCGCTGGAGATCGCCGCCGCCGACGGCACGCCCGCCGCCCAAGCGGTCGACCGTGAAGCCGCCGGCGCCGTCTCGCGCGCCTACATGCTGGCCGCGCTCGAACAACATGGCATTACCGACGTCAACATGATCAAGCCCGGCATCGGCGAAGCGACCCGCGTGTTGCTGCGCCGTAGCCCGCGCCTGTTGATCCTGCGCGACGCCGACGCGCCCGATGTGGCGCACCTGGCCCTGCTGGCGCAGGAAAAAGCAATTCCCGTGATCGTCGACAGCACGTTGCCGTATCACGCCGTTTCATTGATCAGGAGTGCATTGGATGGTTAAATCGATGGGAGCGTCGCTGTACGTACCGGCGAATCACAAATACCTGATGGACGTGGCCAACGGCGAGCGCATGGGACACGTGCGCTCGCTGATTTTCTGCACCGAGGACGCGGTCGCCGACGCCGACCTGAGCTGGGCGCTGTTCAACCTGTCCGTGGTGCTGGCCAATATGCGCACCGACGGCACGGCCGAACGCTTCGTGCGGGTGCGCAATCCCGACGTCATGGCGCGCGTGCTGGCCATGCCGGGCGCCGACAAGCTGACCGGCTTCGTGATCCCGAAAGCGACGCGCACCAACTTCGACGCCTACTTCAAGCAGGTCCGCAACACCGACCACATGCTGATGCCCACGCTGGAAACAGCCGAAGTGTTCAACGACTGGGAAATGCGGCAATTTCGCAAGATGCTCGAAGCGCCCGGCGTGCGTCACCGCATCCTGGCGCTGCGCATCGGCGGCAACGACCTGCTGGCCCTGCTGGGCCTGCGCCGTCCGCGCAGCATGACCTTGTACCGCACGCCCCTGGGGCCGGTCATGGCGCGCCTGGTGACCACCTTCCGCCCCTACGGTTTTGTGCTGACCGCGCCCGTGTTCGAACACCTCGACCTGCCCGAACTGCTGGACCAGGAAGTGATCGAGGACCTGGCGCACGGCATGGTCGGCAAGACCGCCATCCACCCGAGCCAGATCGCGCCGATCGAGCAGCATTACCGGGTCAAGCCGAACGACCTGGCGGCCGCCCGCGCCATCCTCGATGTCGATGCGCCGGCCGTGTTCAAGATGCATAATTCGATGTGCGAAGTGGCCACCCACCGCGCCTGGGCCGAACGCACCATCGAACAGTCGAAGGTATTTGGCGCTCATCACGACGTTCCGCCGATGAGCCCGGCAATTCCACGGGAACTCTGACCATCACTTCAGTGAAAAGGACCACAACGTGACACATTTTTCGCGCGGACAAAAAGGCAAGCTGGCCGACCTGGGCTTGACCGCCCCCTTCACCGTCATGGTCGACATCGACACGGCCGGGCTGGTGGTCGACATCTCCTGCTTCGGCCTGGACGGCAGCGACAAGCTCTCGGACGAACGCTACATGGTGTTCTACAACCAGCTGGCCAGCCCTGCCAATGAAATCAAGATGACCCTGGCCGGGCGCGCCGCCAGCTTCGCGGTGAACCTGGACGCCTTGCCGGCCTCGATCGCCAAGCTGGTGTTCGTGGCCGCCATCGACGGCAACGGCAGCATGCGCAGCGTGAGCGCGAGCAGCATCAAGCTCGGCGACAGTGTGCAATTCCCCTGGTCGGGGGCCGACTTCCAGGATGAAAAAGCCGTCATCGTCGGCGAAATTTATCGAAAAGAAGGCATCTGGCGCTTCGGCGCCGTCGGCCAGGGTTTCAATGGCGGCTTGTCGGCCCTGCTGAAACACTTCGGCGGCACCGAGGCCGCACCGGGCGCGTCGCCGGCGCCAGCAGCGGCGGTGCCGATTCCGGCTTCAGCTACGCCACCGCCGCCACCCGCGCCAGCGCCGCAAAAGCCGGTGTCGCTGTCGAAAGTCACGCTCGACAAGCGCGGCGACAAGGTCTCGCTCGACAAGCGCGGCGGCAGCCGGGGTTTCGGCCGCATCCACGTCAACCTGAACTGGAACCGCGGCGCGCCCGCCGCAGCCGCGCCCAAGCAAGGATTTTTGGCGCGCCTGACCGGCGCCGCCAATGCCAGCAAGGGCATCGACCTGGACCTGGGCTGCATGTACGAACTGGCCGACGGCCGTCCGGGCCTGGTGCAGGCGCTGGGCAACGCCTGGGGCGACTTCGACCGTCCACCGTACATGCGCCTGGCGGCCGACGACCGCACCGGGCAAGCGAGCGACGGTGAAAACCTGACCATCAACGGCGACCACTTCAACGACATGAAGCGGGCCCTGATCTTCGCCTTCATCTACGACGGCGCGCCGAACTGGGCCGCCACCGACGGCGTGGTGACCATCAACATGCCCGACCAGGCGCCGATCGAAGTGCGGCTCGACCAGGGCGGCAAGCAGATGATGTGCGCGATCGCCATGATCGAAAACCGGGGCGGCAGCATGCAGGTGACCAAGCTGGCCGAGTATTTCTCGCAGGTCGGCCGCGAAAGCGCGCACGAACTGATGGACCGCCGCTTCGGCTTCGGCCTGCGCTGGACCACCGGCAGCAAGGACTGAACGAGCGCGCCCGGCCCTCCTCGCCGTCAGAACTTTTCGTCCCGACATCGGGTCTTACGATGGCGCGGCGTGAACTTTCACGTACGAGAGAGCCGGACACTGTTGTTGGCGTTGCCACACTGGCAAGCTGAACCGCCTTCGCCGTCGCACCTTCTTCCACCTCGTCCACGAGGGGGTATCGGTCGATGGATGTCACATGCAAACGCAATTGATCCGCCACAGCGGCGCGCTTCTCGTTCTCGCCCTTCTCTATTACCTGGCCGCGCGCTTCGGCTTGCTGCTGGCGCTCTCGCCCGGGTATGCCGCTCCCATCTGGCCGGCTGCCGGCATCGGGCTGGCCGCCGTTCTCCTGTTCGGCAATCGTGTGGCCCCCGGCATCTGGCTGGGCTCATTCCTGGCCAATGCGACGGTCTCCTTCGATGCCGGCAGCAGCGCCTTGCTGGTGACATCGCTGCTCCTGCCAGCCGGAATCGGCCTGGGCGCCACCGTGCAGGCGCGCGCCGTGATCACGTTTCTCGGCCTGGGCGGGCCGCTCGGTTGCGTCATCAGCGCCAGCGTGGGCGCGACCATCCTGCTACTTTTTGGCAAGCTTCCGGCCCACGGTTATGGCGTGAGCTGGTGGGTCAGGTGGATCGGCGACACCATCGGCGTGCTGGTCGCCACGCCGCTGGTACTGACATGGCTGGGGCAGCCGCAAGCGCTGTGGCGGCGCCGGCGCAAGACGGTGGCATTGCCGATCTTCCTGGCATTCGGGGTAATCGTGGGCGTTTTCACCGGGGACAAGGAGCTGGTCTTTTCTCCTTCCCATCTTTTGCTGGCCTGGTCCGTGCTAGCCGGCGGGCTGGCGTTCACCGGCTTGCTCGGCGCATTCCTGCTGGTGACCAGCGGCCATGCCATGGTGTTCGAACACTTGCTGGCCCAGCGCACGGATGACCTGAAGCGGACCCGCCAGGCCGAGCAGGCCGCCCTGCAACTGGCGGCCATCGTCACATCTTCCGACGACGCCATCATCGGCAAGACGCTCGACGGCATCATCGTCAGCTGGAACGCCGGCGCCGAGCGCATGTACGGCTACAGCGCCGCCGAGATGCGCGGGCGCCCGATTTCAACCCTGATTCCCCCGAACTGGCGGACGACATGCCGGCGATTCTGGCGTGCCTGCGGCGCGGCGAGCGGATCGACCACCTCGAAACCGTGCGGGTGCGCAAGGACGGCCGCCGCATCGATGTGTCGCTCACCACCTCCCCGATCCGCAACGCCGAGGGCATGGTGAGCGGCGTGTCGGCGATTGCCCGCGACATCAGCGAGCGCAAGTGCGCCGAGCGGGCGTTGCGGGACAGGGAGGCGCGTATCCGGCGCCTGGTCGACGCCAATATCATCGGCATCTTCATCGGCGATGTGCGTGGGCGCGTCAGTGAGGCGAACAATGCCGGCGCGAAGGCGACAGTGTCGCCAGGCTGGGCGGCGACGAATTCGTTCTCATCCTGCCTTTGCTGGGAGACAGCGGCCATGCCGCACGGGTGGCCCTGAAAGCGCTCGACGCCCTGACGCAGCCTTTCAGCGTCGAACTGAAGCAGTTGCATCTGGGCGCCAGCATCGGCATCAGTGTCTATCCCGATGATGGCCTCGATGTCGACACCCTGATGCGGGCCGCCGATACCGCGATGTACCATGCCAAGGAAATGGGGCGCGGCAATTTCCAATTCTACACAGCCGCGCTCAACCAGGTAGTGCAGCAGCGACTCGCTGTCGGCAAGCGCTTGCGCCAGGCCCTGGCGCAAGATGAATTCATCCTGCATTAGCAGCCGCAGGTGGAAATGACAAGCGGCACGATCTTTTCCGCCGAAGCGCTGCTGCGGTGGCAGCCGGCGGGAACAGAGCCGATTTCCTGTGGCGACTTCATCGCCAACGCGGAAGAGTCCGGCCTGATCGTGCAGATCGGCGAGTGGGTGTTGCGCCAGGCTTGCCGGCAGCTGAAAATCTGGCGCGACGCCGGCCACCCGGCGCTGAAAATAGCGCTCAATCTCTCGCCCCGGCAACTCGAACAAGTGAATTTTTGCGCCCTGCTCGCTCACATCCTCGACGAAGCCGGGATTCCTCCCACCGCCCTCGAACTGGAAATTACCGAAAGCATCCTGATGCAGCGCAGCGACTACAATCTTGCCATGCTGACCCGGTTGAGCGAGATGGGTATTCACCTGTCGGTGGACGACTTCGGCACGGGCTATTCCAGCCTGGGCTACCTGCAGCGCTTTCCAGTGCATTCGCTCAAGATCGACCAATCGTTTGTGCGCGACATCGGCCAGCACCAGAATGACACGGCACTGGTGACGGCCATCATTGCCATGGCGACCAGCCTGCGCCTGGGGGTGATCGCCGAAGGGGTGGAAACGCTGCAACAGGCACAGTTCTTGATGGCGCATGGTTGCCATGCGGCCCAGGGCTACTATTACAGCGGCGCCGTGCCGGCGGAGGCATTCTCGGAACTGATCGGAGATCAGTTCGAACACACGAGCCGCCTGCATCGTTAACACGCCTTCCCGGTGCCGGCCGGCAGACAAGCGGGGATGCCGGACTGGTCGCGCCTGGCCTGGTCCGCTTGCCGCTGGCCGGGCGGCGGTATGTCAGGACATCACCGTGACCGGCTCCGCGTCGGTCTTGCCGACCTGGTACCAGTCCACCTTGCGGGTTGCCACCATGATTGCGCCGAGCACCGCGAACAGCAGGATACTGCCCAGCACCAATGCATTATTCTCCGACACCAGCAAGCCATACAGCGCGCCGTAGAGCACAGTCAGCGCCACGCCGAAACCCAGTCCGCGCAGCCAGTTGCGCAGCACGAAACTCAGATAAAACCCCAGCAGCAAGATGCACGCCGTGCTGGCGATGGCATACGCGAGGACGAACTGGATATGTTCCGACAAGCCCACCAGCAACAGGAAGAACAGCACCAGCGCCATCCCGACCAGCAGGTATTGCACCGGGTGGATCGGCAGGCGCTTGAGGATTTCGAAGATGAAGAAGGCGGCGAAGGTCAGCGCCACGAACAGCAAGCCATACTTGGTGGCGCGCTCGGCCAGCGAATACACATTCACCGGTTCGATGAAGGCCACGCTGAAGCGGTCCACCTGCACCGCCGCACGCGCGGCCGCGGCTTGCCCGGGCTGCGCGGCATCGGCGCTGGCCGCCCCGTTCTGCAGGGCCAGCAACTGCTGCTGGGCGGCAGTCGACAAGGACGAGATCGCCCAATTGGCCTTGAAGCCATCCTCGTTGATGACGCGGTCCTTGGTCGACGGCAAGAAGTTACCGGCGAATTGAGGGTGGGGCCACTTCGACGTCAGGCTGACCTGGTTGTTGCGTCCGACCGGCGAAAAATGCTGGCGTTCGATGCCATCCAGGCCGAGGTTGAAGGCGAAGGGAACGCGCGCGGTCTGTTCCAGGTCCATGGCCGGCAGGTCGGCGTGCAGGCCGCTGCCGAGGGCGATGGAACCGGTCCCCTGCGCGAATTCGATCGACTGCTTGCCCCAGGCGATGGTGGGGATATTCCGGATTCCGCGCACATCCTCGATGCCGACGGCGATGCTGACCTGGCCGAGCGTGATGCGCGAGAGCGAGTTGGCGCGTGGCAGCGCCGATTTCAGCGGCAGGTCGAAGTCGCCGGTCAGCTTGTGCTGGCCGCTGTAGAACAACACCCGGTGAATGCCGCGGTAGCGGTAATCGGTATCGAACTTGCCCTCGACGTTGAGCTGGTTGGGAAACACCAGGTGTACGCGGCTGACCGAGCGTTTCACCGTTTCCGATTTGCTGGCGTCGTTGGCAACGGGCACGGTGACGTCGAACTCGTCGGTGTAGGGAATGACCATGACCGGGCCGATGATCGACTGTTCGCGCACCGAATCGGCGGCGATGCTGGCGACCGCCTCGGCGCGGAAATCGCTGCGTTCGCGGATGGTGCTCTGGATCATCGCCAAAGGCAGGCAGATCAGCACAGTGAGCGCCAGGATGGCGAGTATCTTGTACAACAGTGTTTTTTGCATGGGGGCTCCCGATTGGTGATGGCGCCAGTGTAGGGAGCGTGTATGCGTTCACGATGCGCTGCGTGTGAAGTGAAGTGCGAATCGCGTCGTTCGGCGTCGCGTCGCTTCCTGCGGGCAGCTCAAGGTTTTTGAGGCATGGCATTCAAGGCACTCTGCATCTGGCCGAACAAGCCACCGACCGACGACGCCAGGTAATCATCGTAACCGGCGACGTTCAGCGTTCTGGCGATCGTCGACGAATCGATGAAGCGCGTCATCTGAGCCTTGAATGCCTGGCTCTTCACGATCGGCGGGATCTGCTCGATTGCGCGCGTCAGCAGCCCGGGGTAGTCCAGCACGCCATAGTCCTTGATCTTGGCGACCACGAGTTCCGGAGCGAGCGTGGCGCCACGCGTCGCCATCCAGGCAAGGTCCCAGATGTCCCGGTGACGAATCTTGGCCGAGTCGGGCTCCACCGGCCGTCCTTGATTGTCCAGAAGCGATGTCGGGAAGGCCAGCACCTTGTCCGCCATGATCTCGTCGAGCGACTCGGCGTTGACCATCACCATCAGCATGCCGCCAAGGACGTCATAGTTGGCCCTCAGCGGCACCAACTCGCGGGTATAAGAGCCACCCCTTTCAAGGTCGTAAGCACTTGATTTAATTAAGCTTCATAGAAAGCAAACCCAGCTGTAGCGCATTTTTATGGCATTTTTTTGGTAAAAAACACTCATCAATTATCGTTCTTCATAGGGGAACGGGCGAAATTCAATCACCTTGAAAGGGGTGGCTCTAAGTGGGGTATGGGAAGACGGAGAGTAAGCTCATTACCATTGAAGATCAAGTTTAAGTGATCTCTTACCCTATTTTTCATTAGGGTTCGCGTGTACTTGTGGCCGAGACGGTGCTGGTTCAGCGGCCTACAGGCCGCGCCTGGTCAAGAAACCAGCACCACCGGCAGGTGCAGCACGGCGCGCACGCCGCCCGACTGCGCATTCCCCACCGTCACCGTTCCGCCATGCAAGGCCATCACTTCGCGCACGAAGGGCAAGCCCAGGCCCGTGCTTTTGGCGCCATCCGGGCGCGGCAGCGAGTAGAAACGCTCGAACAGCCGCTCGCGCGCGAACGCGGGAATGCCGGCGCCGCAGTCGCTCACGCTGATGAGCACCTCGTCCCCCACTGTTTCGGCGCGCATGGTGATCACCCCGCCCGGCGGCGAAAAGTCGATGGCATTGTCGAGCAGGTTGCCCACCGCCTGGCGCAGCAGCAGCGGGTCGCCTTTCACGATCAGCTTGTCGATCAAGGTTTCCAAGGTCAGGCCGCGCGCCAGCAAGCGCGCCGCCACATCGGCCCGCACCTCCTCGGCCAGGCTGCGCAGTGCGACCGTCTCGGGCGCGCTCAGGCGTTGCTGCTTTTCCACCCGGATCAGGGCCAGCAACTTGTCGATCAGTTGCTTCTGGCGCAGGTTCTGGTTCAGGATATTGTTCAAAAAATGCTGGCGCTCGGCGGCCGGCATGTCTTCCTGCATCAGCTCGGCCGAACCCTGGATCGCCGCAATCGGGCTCTTGAGCTCGTGCGCCAGGGTATGCATCAGCTCTTCCACGTATTCCTTGCCTTCGAGCTTGTTGCGCATCGCTTCGAGCGCGCGCCCGAGCGTGCCGATTTCATTGTTGCCGAGCGCCGGCAAGGTGGCCTTGCGGCCGGCCTCGACATCGGCGATGTAGCGCATCAGCGTTTGCAAGGCGCGGTTGAGCCAGTACGCGAAGGCCATCCCGATCAGCAGCGACAACACCAGCAGCACGGCGCCGCGCGTGAGGATGATGCGCTGGCTGCGCTCGACGAAGGGTTGCACGGTCGAGACCGGCTTGGCGACGGTCAGCACACCGATGATGCGCTCGCCATCCATGATCGGCGCGGCCACGTGCATCACGGCGCTGGCGTCGTCGGACCTGGCGTCGCGCGTGCTGCGCGCACCGTATGCGCCGCGCAGGGTCAGGTAGACATCGTTCCAGCGCGAATAATCCTTGCCCAGATCGTGCCCGCTGGAGTCGAAGGTGACGCGCCCTTGGACATCGGTGATGTAGACGCGGTAGTTCAGGCTGCGCTTGTTCACGCCATCGATCGAGACGTCCACATGGCGCCGTCCGAACGACTGCAGGCGCGCGAGAATCTGGGAATCGTCCATGCGGCCCGCCTTGACATCGGCGGCGACGACCTCGGCCAGCAGGTGGGCGGTGTCGAGCAGGGTGTCTTCGAGGGTCGAGCGCACGCCCGGCTTGACCTGGGCCACGAACACGTTGAGCAAAAACCACGCAGCGAGCCCGACAATCAGAAAATAGCCGAGCAGGATGCGCAGGCCGATTCTCATGTGCCCGCCAGGCTGTAGCCCATGCCGCGGTGGGTCTGGATCGGGTCGTCGCCGGCGTCGACCAGGCGCAGCTTGGCGCGCAGCGACTTGATATGGGCGTCGACGGTGCGCTCGAGCGTATCGGGCGCGTCGGCCCAGACCCGGTCCATCAGCTGCGCGCGCGAGAGCACATGGCCGGGCCGCTCGCACAGGGCCTTGAGCAGCAGGTATTCGTAGCGGGTCAGCTCGAGCGCCCGGGCGCGGTACAGGATGCGCGCCTCGGCCTCGCGGATCTCGAAGCGCGCGGCGGGCGCGGCGGCGCCCGGGGCGACGGCGCCCGGCGCGATCGACCCGGCCGGCGGCGCCAGGCGGCGCAGCACCACCCGGATGCGCGCCACCAGTTCGCGCGGCGAAAACGGCTTGGTGACGTAATCGTCGGCCCCGATTTCGAGCCCGACGATGCGGTCGATCTCGTCGCTGCGCGCGGTCAGGAAGATCACCGGGGCATTGCAGAACTGGCGCAGCTGGCGGCAGACCTCGAAGCCGTTCATGTCGGGCAGGCCGACGTCGAGCACCACCAGCGCGGGCAAGGTGGCCGGATCGGCATCGCGCATCGCTTGCAGCGCCTGCGCGCCCAGGCTCACGTGGCGCGGTACGAAGCCGTCCGTGCGCAGGGCGTAGGCGATGCTGTCGGCAATGGCCAGCTCATCTTCCACTATCAGGATCGTTACGGGCATGCGCGGGCGTCGGGATTGGTCATGGCGACAGTATCCGGGGCGGGGCCGGGTCAGTCAACCGGACGCCTGGCCGGCTTGTCGGGAAATTTTACAGTTGACCGTGAAATTTCTTGATGGAAAATCCTAAGCCGATGATACCAAACGTCAATTTCCACATGGCATGTTCTTTGCTTGTACACCATGCTACCTTAACCAAAGTATACGAAAGAATATCTTGTCCTCAACATCATTCTTCGCAATCGCCCTGCTCGCTTCGGCCTGGATCTCCAGCGCCCAGGCCACCATCCTCACCACCACCTCGCGCGGCGTGGTCAGCAGCGTGTACCAGAACACCCTCGACGACTTCGGCCCAGGCAACTTGGCCGGCAAGAAATTCCAGATAACGCTGACCTTCGACGACAGCAGCGCGACCCGCGACAGCTACCTGAACCAGTATGAAGCGCTGTACGGCCTCAATTTGTTCAGCGCGCGCATTACCGTCGATGGCGTGACACGCGACTACCAACGCACCGGCAATTTTCAGCAGCAGACCGCCAACGGCGCCTCGGCCGAGACGCCGTGGGGATCGGACCAGGCGTTTGCCGGCGTGAACTGGACCACGCGCGAGGAAAGCCTCTACGCCTATCACGGCATCGAATCGATGAATCACTTTTTTGCCGGCGCCAATGCCAGCCTGACCACGCCCTTCTCGGCCACGCTGCGGCCGGACCTGTACGAGTACATGACGAAACAGGCGCAGTTCGGCCATACCGACGTGCTCTCGGGGCGCTCGACGGTGTTCTACGGCGAGATCGAGGAGTTTTCGATGAGCACCGTGGCGGTGCCGGAGCCGGTCAGCCTGGGCCTGCTGGCGCTGGGCGCGCTGGCCATGCTGGGGGCGCGCCGCAGATCGCAGTCGGCTGCATAGAGCGAGTCACGCAGCGCCTGGGTTTGCGCGGCCTCAACTTATGATGGGATAGTGTTGGGTAGGTGAGAATGTCGCCGTCGCTGAGCTGCCTAGGATAAGTATGCATGATGGATGGAGACTTAACCACTGAAATTTCCATGCCCCCCCCCTTCAACGCCCGACCTGGCGCGATCGACGCCTCCCGCCCCCCTGTTCCGGCTACAGACGCTGGAACACGCTGGCGCCCGCCAATACGGCAACGTCATCCTAGCCTGCACGCCACGTCAGCGTAGCCTGACCATTCTGCTGATCTGAGGTGGTCATGGTCAATTTGAACACCCACAAACCCGGTTCGCTGTACGATACGTTTCCGGCCCACAAAGCAAATGCCCGAGTGAAAAAGCTTGAGTTCCATTCCCACCCAAGCCCGGGAACTGGCTAAACACGGCTGAAATTGAATTGGCCGCACTGTCACGCCAATGCTTAAAATCGGCGCATCCCAAACATCACGACTCTGGCGCGGCCGGTTGACGCGTGGAAAAACGCGCGTAATCAGATCAGCACACCGATCCGTTGGCAATTTTGGTATCACCATGTAAGGCACCTCGTTATACACAAGTCTTGCGCGCGGTGCCGACCGTGCTGAAAACCTGTTTACATTCAATGACTTAACGCGCCCCTTGTAAACTCGCCGCATTTCAGGTTTACTTTCGTCTTTTGCGTGGACGAATTGGCGAGAGCACCTGCACCTTGGACCGAGACGGAATTTGAGCAACTCGACCTGGGCGATGCGCGCCTGAACAAACGAGCGAGGA